>JAAXJP010000088.1:1440-9179 GCA_012269805.1 Rubrivirga sp. | reverse complement strand
GGTGCGCCCGCCGAGCCCGAGAGCAAGAAGGACCAGATCGTCGCGCTCTACCTGTCGGGCGTCGAGACCGTCGAGGAGCTCGCGCTCCTCACGCAATCGCGCCCGAGCTACGTCGGGAGCGTGCTCCAGGAGGCCGGCCTCGGCCCGGGCTACTTCGACCTGTACACGTCGACGTCGCAGCCGATGAACGTGTACTCGAAGTACTTCGCCGGGGAGCTCGGCTACCGCGACGTCGAGGCCGCCCGCCGGAGCGTCGCCGTCATAGACCGGCGGTACCGCCAATTTGAGCTGGCGGGCGACCGGGCCGGCCAGCACCACGCGCTCCTCATGGCCCTGACGATGTTCGACCGCGCGCGGTGGACCGGGAAGGACGCCGAGGCCGAGCCGTTCCGCACCTGGCTCGTCGCCCACCTGACCGGTCAAGACGTGACCGGTCAGGACGGAGCCTGAGCGAACGCCTCGGCGCACCGCACGGCCCACGCGACGGCGCCGGCCACGTCCGCCTCGGTCGGCCCGCCGTCGATGTCGTGGAGCGGCTCCGCCTCCGTCGCGCCCCCCCCGGACAGGAGGGCCACCAGCTTCTCCGCCGCCGTCTGGTAGTACGGGTCGTAGTCGCGGTCGCCGAGGCCGCAGACGCCGAACCGGAGGCCCGAGAGGTCGGGCGCCACGGCCTCCAAGGACTCGACAAAGTCGACGGCGTTGTCGGGGAACGTGCCGTCGGACCACGTGCACGTCACGGCGATCAACTGGTGGTAGTCCTCCAGCATCTCGGGGTACGCCTCCGCCATGTCGAGGAGGTGGACGGCGAACCCGAGCCCGCCGAGCGCGTCGGCGATGGCGTCGGCGACGACCTCCGAGTTGCCGGTCTGCGTCCCGACCAAGACCAGGACGTCGGGCTGGGCGGCGTGGAGATCGAGCATGGCGGGTGATGTGGAAAGGGGGATGGATGGCGAGCGCGCGCCCGGCATCCATCCCCCCTCACTCCTCACTCAGTCCTCCGGGTCCAGGATGTGCTCGATGCGGGCCTGGAGGTCGAGGAGGTGGTACCGCTCCGACCGCTCGTTCTGGGCGCGGTACCGCGGGAGCGCGTCGGCGAGCGACTCGTCGAGCGTCATGAGGGCGCCGCGGGCGAGGGGCCGGACGTCGGAGCGGTCGATGTCCTGCGGGCGGTAGTCGTAGGCCCGGTCGTAGAACTCGGCCGGGATCGGGGTCGGGTTCTCGTTGAGGAGCTCACCGAGGCGGTCGACGTAAGCCCGCTGGAGCGCGCGCCGCGCCGGGTCGATGCTCCGGCCGGCGTCGATCTCCGCGAAGATGCCGGCCTGGAGGTCGTCCATCATCTCGGCCGCCGGGTAGGCGTCGTCGCTGAGCCACTCGGCCTCGGCGAGCCGCCCGAGGCGGACGGGCTCGAGCAGCCGGTTCAGGGCCGACTCCTGGAGCCGCTGGACGCGGTCGGCCGTGCCGGCCGGCTCGATCCGGCCGAGGAGGTCGGTGTCGAGGAGCCACTCCGGCGTCGTGAACGCCTCGTCGACGAGGAACGCGACGGCGGCCCGCTGGCGCTCGGCCGGGACCGGCTGGTACACCGGGCCCTCCTCGCCGACCACCTTCGGGTCGATCGTCACGCCGCCGACCTGCCGGCCGACGTGCCCGAGGTAGCGGCCCCACTGCCCGACGACCTGCCCGTAGAGCTCGTCGAGGTCGTCGTAGCTCTCGCCCTCCTCGGTCGTCCACGTCTGGAGGTTCGGGACGATCCGCTTCAGGTTGGCGAGGCCGAGCTGGGAGGCGTAGACGGCGTCGTCGCCGAGGTCCTCGCTCTGCGAGCGCGGGTCGACCGGGTCGAACGTCTGGGCGCCGTAGCGGAGCGCCGGGTCGTCGCGGATCTCCAGGACCATGTCCTGGAGCATCTGGCGCTCCTCCTCCTCGCTGTCGGCGTCGGGGAAGTAGGTGTAGCCCCACTTGATGGCCCAGATGTCGTACTCGCCGACGCGGGGCATGAACTGCGTCACGCCGTCGCCGGGCTGGGCGACGTAGTTGAACCGGGCGTAGTCCATGATCGACGGCGCCGTCCCGTGCTCGGCCGTGAACGTCGGGCTGCGGAGGCTGTCGACCGGGTAGGCGGTCGACGAGATCCAGTTGTGCGGGAGCCCGAGCGTGTGGCCGACTTCGTGGGCGGAGACGAACCGGACGAGCTCGCCCATCACGGCCTCGCGGAACTTCGGCGCGCGGGCGTCGGGGTTCACGGCGGCGGTCTGGACGAAGAACCAGTTCCGCAGCAGGTTCATCACGTTGTGATACCACCCGATGTCGGACTCGAGGATCTGGCCGGACCGCGGGTCATGGACGTGCGGGCCGTACGCGTTCTGGATGTCCGACGGGAAGTAGCGGATCACGGAATACCGGCTGTCCTCCGGGCTCCAGTCGGGGTCGTCGGCGGGCGGGTCCTCCGCGCGGATGGCGTTGCGGAACCCGGCGGCCTCGAAGGCCACGTTCCAGTCCTCGACGCCCTGCTTGAGCGGCTCGCGCCACTCGACCGGCGTCGCGGGGTCGATGTAGTAGACGATCGGCTCGACGGGCTCGACGAGCTCGCCGCGGGCGTAGGCCTCCATGTCGCTCGGGACGAGCTTCCACCGGGTGATGTACTCGCGCCCCTCGGCCCGCTGCGCCGGGAGGCCGTAGTCGATCTGGTCGATCGAGAAGTAGCCCACCCGCGGGTCCGCGCGTCGCGGGCGCATCGGCTCGGCGGGCAGGAGGACCATCGAGTGGGCCATCTCGACCGAGAGCGTGTTGGTCGAGGCGTTCTCCGGCGGCTCGCCGGCGTCGTAGGTCAGGACCGCGCGGATCTCGACGTTCTCGGGGAACGACGACGCGCGGGCCAGGAACGACCGGTCGTCGTCGAGGCGGCGGACCTTGAACTCTTCGCGGGCCCCGTTCGGGAGCCCGAACACGCGCGTGTCGCCGGTGAACGTGTCCGTCATGTCGACCACGACGGTCGTCGAGTCGGGCCCGATGGCCTCGATCCCGACGCGGGCGATGATGGGCTCGAACTGGGCGTCGCGGACGGCCCGGTAGATCGGGAGGCTGTCGGCCGCGACGCTCTCGTAGCGGACCGTGCGGAGCAGGACGTGGTCGCCCTGGCGTTCCCAGCGGACGGCCTGCGTGTTCACCTTCGCCCCGCCGTACTGGAAGCCCTCGGTCGTCTTGGCCAGGCGCGACACGACGAGCATCTCGCGGCCA
Organism: Rubrivirga sp.; assembly: GCA_012269805.1. Taxonomy (GTDB): domain Bacteria; phylum Bacteroidota; class Rhodothermia; order Rhodothermales; family Rubricoccaceae; genus Rubrivirga. Next base: position 5,948 of record JAAXJP010000088.1, on the reverse strand, counting down.
AACAGGGAGTCCGGGATCTCGACGAGCAGCTTCTCGCCCTCGTCGAACAGGTGGACGTCGAACAGGCCCTCGTCGGTCACGGCGTCGTCCGTGACGACTTCTTCGTACGGCTTGAAGGTCTCGTCGTCATCGTCATCGGAGTCGGCCGAGCCGTTGCCCGAGGCGACCGGGGCCGTCGAGGAACAGCCCGCGACGAAGACGAGCGTGAGGAGGAATGCGAACCAACGGGGCATCAGAGTGAAGGGGGAGGGTGGACTTACTGGGCGACGCCGCTGCGAACGGCGATGAGGCGGTCGGTAAAGCGGCGCGGGTCGTCGAGGTAGACGTAGGCCGTAAAGAGCGAGGCGGCGCTGAGGCTCGGGGTCTCGACGGCGACGCCCTCGTACCCGTACACGTAGCGGCCCTGCTTGAGGAGGAGGGTGGCCACGTACCGCCCGTCGGCCTCGACCCACCTCATCTCGGACTCGGGCGTCCGCTCCCACCCGTTGAACGAGCCGACGACGTAGACGCGGCGCGGCGACTGGCGGCTCTGCGGGGGGACGTACTGGAACGTGACCTCGACGTACTGCCCGTCGACGTCCGCCCGGCCGACGTCGCGGTAGACGCTCCCGACGAGCGGGATTGACGCGATCACGGCCTGCCGGACGTCGCCGCCGAACTCGGCGTAGTCGAGGTCGAGGAGCGCCGACGGCGGGGTCGTGGTCCGGTCGACCTCGAGCACCTCGGTGTTGACGCCGAGAAAGCCGAGGTCGAGCTCGAACAGGGCCTCCTGCTCCGGGAAGGCCGCCGACCGCGGGAGGTAGAACTGGAAGAGCGCGAGGTCGACGAGCGACGGCTCCGGCGCGCAGCGGAAGTCGTCGGTCCGCCCGTTCCGCCCGAAGCAGACCGTGTAGCGCGAGCCGTCGAACTCCTGGAGCCGCGGGTCGGGCCGGAGCCGCGCGGCGGGCTGCACGGCGAACCCGACCGACCCGTCCTGGACCGTCGCCCCGAAGGCGAGCTCGACCTGCGCGAGTTGCTCGCTGACGAAGAACGGGACGTCGAACAGGAGCCGGCCGTCGCCGTCGCGGACGATCGCGCGGTAGTTCCCGCTGATCTTGAACCCGATGTTCGCGTTCGGGAAGTCGTAGCTGTAGTGGACGTACGGGACCTGGACCGACGACGTCGACCGCTCATAGTCGAGGATCTGGTCGCTCTCGAAGCCGGTCAGGTACTCGGTCGGGAGCAGCTGCGAGCGCCCCTGCCGGTCGGTGTGGACAAACCGGACCTCGAGCGGCGCGCCCGCCTGCTGCCCGACCAGGTCGAACTGGAGCCGGAGCGTCTGCTGCGCGCCGAGCGTGACCACCGGGAGCGTCGCCTCGTCGCCGGTCTGGTGGAGTTGGAGGGCGCCCACGCGGGGGTCCGCGATGACCGTCTCGCCGACCCGGGCCGGCGGCGCGGTCTCCGTCGGCCCCGACGTCGTCGCCTCCTCAGGGAGCGCGCAGCCCGCCGCGACGAACAGGGCGGCGAGCGTCAGAACACGGGGCGAGGGCATCAGAGGCAGGCGGCGGATCGACGAAGATAGGTGGAGGCTCGGCCAGCGACCGGCGCCACGCGACGCGGCGGGCCCGGTCGCGGACGAGGGGGGCGAGGCTGCGGGGCCCGCCGGCGGCGAACGCCACGCCGAGGCCGTCGTAGAGACGCGAGCTGGCCGTCAGGGCTCCGGCCCGGTACGCCGTTGTGCCCTGGATCAGGCGGAGCCCCCGGCCGGCCTCGGCCGCCTCGGCGGAGTCGAGACCCGCCAGCAAGCGGTCCGGGCACCACGTCCGGGCGAGCGCCCACGCCTCCGCCGGGCGGTCGGCCGCCGACAATCGGAGCACGGCCAGGACGGGCGCCTCGGTGCGGAGCCGGTCGGGGACGGAGTCGAGCGGCGTGGCGAGCCACAGGCGGAGGACGTCGCGGGACAGCGCGGCTCGTCGGCGGACGACGAGGCGGCCAACGGCATCGACGGGCATCAGCGAGGCGGCCGCCGCGCGGTAGACCGCCCTGGCGTCGCGGCCGAGGAGGCGGCGGACGTCGCCGAGGTGGACGAGGGCGTCGGCGGTGGGGAGGCTGTCGGCGAGGGCCTCCGCGCGGCGGAGGTCGTCGGGCGTCGCGTCCTCCCCGGTCGCGAGCCGGGCTCGGAGGTGTCCGTCGAGCGCCGAGAGCCGGAACGGATTTGCAATAACGGCCTGCAAGAAGTTGATCCGTGCCGCCTCAGCATCCCCCCCTTCCCACGCCTCGACGCCCGCGCGGGCGAGGCGGACATCCGCCGGCACGTGGTGCGGGCAACGACGTTCGAACAGCGAAGGCCGAGAGAACAGCCATTCCGCGACCGCCACGGCCTCCGGATCGACCGGCCGCCGCTCGATCTCGGCGCCCCACGCGGACGTCAGCTCCGCGAGCGACCGTCCGAACGCCCGGTCGAACCGCCCGGTCCGGTAGGCTTGCCGCACCGGCTCCGCACCGAACCGGTCGAGGAGCCAGCCCACGAACGCGCCATTCGCCGTGTACGCCACGCCGGCCCGCGCCGTCCAGAACCCGCCCGGCGACATCGTGGCTCGGACCGCCTCGGCCGGGTCGCCGAGGCCGTCGCCCTCGACCGCGCGCCCGGCGGTCACGAGCGCCGTCGGCGACGGGAGCCCGTCGGGCGGCTCGAGCGCGACGGCCAACCCCTCCACCAGCCCGACCGCCGGCGACGCCTTCACGACCGGCATCCCGAACTCGCGGGCCAGCACGTGGACCATCTCGTGGCCCAGGGACGCCTCGACTTCGTCAGCCAGCATGTGGATCTGCGGCGTCGGCAGCCAGACCGGGACGACGCTCGTGGTCCGGGAGCCGATGAGCGCCGCCTTCGTGTCGGGGTCCGGGTACAGGTACACGGCAACCGGGACGCCTGGCCGCACGCCGAGCTGCTCCGACAGCGTCTCGAACCGGTACAGCGCCTCGTCCGCCAACCGGCGGCGCTCCGTCTCGGGCGTGTCCTCCGCGAAGTGGACGACGACTGGCCCGAGGTCGAGCGTCTCGGACAGGACCCGCTGGATCCCGCGCTCCGTCTGGACGATCCCGAGCGGCTGAGCGGCGAGCACCGACACGCCCAGGACGACGAGGACGGCCGCGCCGAGCCGGGAGGCCCCGTGACCTCCCCCCCGTCGCCACCCGCCGACGGCGACGAACGCGAGGGCCCAGAGGAGCGTCTGCGCCTTCGCCGCGAACAGCCCCGGCCGCACCGCCAGCTCCTCGTCGTAGATCGGCCCGAGGACGCCGCCAAAGACCGAGCTGTAGGTGAACAGCTGCGGGTGGAGCGCCAGATCGAGCCCCGCCCCGGCGCCCGCGATCCCCAAGACCGCCAGCGCGAGCGTCGTGCGCGGCATGCGGAGCCCGAACCCGGTCGCGGCGTAGGCCAGCCCCAGGCCGAAGAGGACGCTCGGCGGCACGAGCGTGAGGAAGAGCGCGAGCCCCAGCGCGTAGCCGCAGTTCGGCCGCCAGAGGAGCGAGACCGTCAGGAGGGCGACCGGGACAACGAGCCCGCCGAGGTGGACCCGGGCGAGCGTGCCAAACCCCGCCCCCGATCGGAACGGCCCGACGGCGCCGACGGCCGCGGTCAGGCACCCGACGCCGGCGAGCACCGCGCTCGCCTCGGCGTGGAGGATGCCGAAGACGGGGACCGGCCAGAGCGCGACGGACGCGAGGGCGTAGACGCCGGCGACCGCTCGCAGGTGGCGCCGGCTAGAGAAGGGGCACGGAGACACCGACGCTGACGACCTCGCGGAGTTGGACGTCCGGGCTCACGTCGGCGTCGTAGAGCGCCGCCGCGTCGAGACGAACGTTGAGCAGATCGTTGACCTTCAGCAGGAGGGCGTTCTCGAACAGCACGTCGGGCGCCTCGTCGCCGACCTGCCCGAACGCCTGAAAGGCCGACAGCCGCGACTGGAGCCGGACGTTCTCCATCAGCTCGCGGTCCACGCCGACCTCGGCGTCGAGACCGGCCTGGACCCGCACCGGCTGGTCGAGCGCGTTGCCGTGGACCGGCCGCAGCCGCTCGATACCGACGACGATCTCCTTGAGCGCCAGTCCGGTCCGCGCCACGAATCCGCTGCCGGGCCGATAGGCGAGCCCGACCGACTGGCTCATCACGAGCGGCGCGAACGCGTCCGAGACCTTGAGCTCCTGGCCCGGAACGATGACGTCGACGAGCGATGGGTAGTCGTCGGCCGACGGTGAGTAGTCGTACCCCGGCGCGAACTGCGACCGGAAGAGCACGGCCGCAGCTAGACGAACCGCCCGCTCCGAGTTGACCTCGGCCGTCGCCTCGTAGCGCGCCACGTCGATGGCCTTGCGGAGTTCGAGTGTGTCCTGCCGGAGCACGCCGAACGCGAGCCGGAGGTCCTGCGTCGTCAGGAACGTGCCGACGACTCGGTCGAACGACCCCTCCAGGGACGCCGTCGCCGCCAGCGCGTCGATGCCCCCCTCCTGCCAGTTCGAGAACGACG
>JAAXJP010000088.1:0-1430 GCA_012269805.1 Rubrivirga sp. | reverse complement strand
CTGGTTGCCCGTCAAGGAGGCGACCAGCGCCGAGCGCCAGCCGTCGGCCGCAGTCAGCGTGTCGGCGTCCTGCGCGTGAGCGGCGACAGCGAACAGGAGGGCGAGGATCGGGAGGCGGCGCATGGGCGGCAAGCGTAGAACGAGACGAGGCCGCATCACCGGGTGACGCGGCCTCGAGACGACGTGACGGCAAAGACGGCGGGGTTACTCCGCGTTCTTCTTGTCCTGAACGTCAACGCGGATGTCCTGAGCGAGCTGCTTGAGCTCCTGCATGCCTTTGCGGACACGGGTGCCGGCGGCCTTGTTGCCCTTCTCGTAGAACTTGTTGAAGTCGTCCTCCAGGGAAGCGACGTGGTCCTGGAGCTTGTTAAACATGTTGGCCATGATGAGGCAGAGGGGTTGGGGGAATGTGGGGACGGGCCAGCCGGCAACCGGCTTCTGAGGCCCGCCAGGGCGGTCAACATAGCCTCAGGGGACCGGGCGGGCAACCCGGAGGCGCCCAAATTGAGCCGTATGGGCCGATTCGAAGAGACCGCGAAGCGCTCAACCCGTTGTCACTGTGACGGATGGCCCACCGGGCTGGCGGAGGGTCACGCGCGGACCGGCCCCCGCGCGCCCCGGAACCGCTACCGCTCGGGACGCCGAATCCGCATCGGGGAACGCCTCGGCGAGCGCGCTCATGGGGCCGTCCGTCTCGACCGACCGCTTCGTGAGGACCGCCAGGGAGCCGCCGAGCGCGACGGCGAGCACGCCGGCCGCCGTGGCCGCGTCCGCCTCGGCCGGTCCGTCCGGGCCGTCGACGAGGGCGGCGACAACGGCGACGACGCCCTGGCCGACGAGGTCCCCGAGCCACCCGGTACGCCCGGCCTCGATGGAACCGTCGGACCGCTTGAGGAGGCCTCGGTCGGCGCCCATCACGCGGATGGCGGAGACGCCCGCCTCGTTCAGCTCGTGGACGATCTCGCGGTTCAGGTCGCGGGTCGCCCGCTCGACGGCGTCTCGGCCCTCGGCGTCCTCGACCAGCCAGACGCCACCGCTCGACGCCGGCATCCGGCCGAGGGACTCCAGTGCCCGCTCCCCGCGCTCCCCACTGCCGTGGACCAGGACGAGCCCGCCCTCCCGCGCGGCGAGATCCTGGGCGAGCCCCGGAATAAATAGCGGGTCGCCGAGGAAGTAGGGGTCGAGGTAGACGACGAGCATGTTGGGGGGATGAGTCCGGGGGGCCAACGCCCCGTCGACAGACCGGCTCCGCAGCGGCCCAACTTCGGCGGGACGGTCCCGGATAGGCTGGACTGGGGGGGCGTGTCCAGGCCGCCCCCCCCCCCTGAGCGACCTGGGCGCGACGCCCGCCTAGGCTCTGTCTCGCGAATCCAGCCCGGCCTGCGCACGGCTCCGGAGCCGCCTCGCCACGTCGCGCTCCATCGCCGTAG
>JAAXJP010000677.1 GCA_012269805.1 Rubrivirga sp. | reverse complement strand
CGGCGCCGTGGCGGGCGGGGCCGGACGGGTCGCGGGCGCGGAGCACGAACGCGGACAGGCCGAGGCCGAGGGCGACGATCCAGCCCGTCAGCGTCTCGGGCGAGAACGTGCCCGACGGCGCGAGGACGCCCTCGACGAACAGGAACGTCGCGGCGACGGCCTGGAGCGCGAGCCCGCCGAGGCGCATCCACCGCTTCCCCTGCCGCCCGCCGACCCACACGAGCCCGGCGCCCTCCAGCACCCACATCGCCCCGAACACGACGCGCTGGAAGGCGAGCGGGAGCGCGAGCGTCGCGAACGCGAGGCCGACCGCGAGGAACGCGTCGGCGAGGAGCCGCACGCCGGCGCGCTGGCGCAGGAGCCCGGCGCCGATCAGGTAGACGGCCGCCAGCGCCACCGCGCTCCACGCCCGCCCGTACGGCACGACGCCCTCCACCAGCCCGGCCTGGAGCACGAACGTCGCCGCCGGGAGCCCGAACACGAGCGCGCCGTCGACCGCCAGCGCCCGCTCCGGTGTCGCGCCCTTCTGGGCGGTGCGGAGCGCGAAGCGGACCGCGAGGGCGAGGTAGATCGCGAAGTTGAGGACGACGAACGGCTGGACCGTCCCGAACCACTCGGGCCGGTAGCTCAGCCCGCCCCACAGGCTCCCCGTCACGAACGTCGACAGGAAGCCGACGACGGCGACCGAGCGCCAGCCCTTCGCCCAGGCCGCGCCGAGCACGCCGAGGTTGAGGAGCGCGTAGTAGCTGAGGAGCAGGACGTGGTTGCCCTCGGCCGTACCCGCGAGGACGGGCGCCGCGAACCCACCGGTCACGCCGAGGACCGCCAGCCCGGGCGCGGCCTGGACGACCGCGAGCACGCCGCACGCGACGGCGACGACGCCCATCAGCACGATCGCGACGAGCGACGGGAGCAGGCCGTAGAGCGCGTAGGCGGCGTAGACGGTGAGGTAGAGCGTCGCCACGCCGCCACCCTGGAGCGTGAGGCCGAAGCCGGGCGTGCCCTCCCGGAGCCGCCACCCGAGCGCCACGAGCGCCGTGCCGACGGCGGCCACCAGCCCGAGCTGCAGCCCCGTCGAGGCGTAGTACCGGATGCCAAGCCCGAACCCGACGAACAGGACGAGCAGGCTGACGCGCGCGAGGAGGTTGCCGCCCGTCGCGAAATCCCATGCCCGGCGGAGCGGCGGCGGGAGGCGGTCGAGCGAGAGCGACGAGAGCGAAGGCCGCAGCCGCGCCGGCCTCCTCGGCCTCGGCGCCGCAGCGGGCGGGGACGCGGGGCGCCCCGGCATCCCAGACGTCTCGACGCCAGGGACGTCGAGGACGGGGGCCTCGGCCGCAGGCGGGCGAGCGACCTGCGCTGCGCCCCGCTCCAGCGCCTCGACGCGGCCATTGAGCGCCCGGAGCCGAGCGGCGTCGCGCCACCAGAGCACCACGAGCACGCCGACGGCCAACGCCAGTGCCGAGACGGCTTCGTCGGGGGTCGAGAGCGCCGCCCACGCGAGCACGAGGGCGACGAACAGGGAGACGATCAGGCGGAGCACCGGCACGCCGAGAAGCTAGCCGCGGCCTAGCTTGCCGCTCCCATCCGATCGCACCATGCGCCTCGCCTGTCTCCTCGCTCTCCTCGCGGCTGGCGCCCACGCCCAGCCCGACCCATCGGCGCCCTATGCCGAGGCCGCCGCCCGGATCACCGAGGCGGCCCTGGCCGACAGCGGGGCCTACGACCGCGTCGAGCATATCGCGACGACGTTCGGCCCGCGCCTCTCGGGCTCCGACGCGCTCGAGGCCTCGATCGACTGGATCCTCGACGCCATGCGCGCCGACGGGCTCGAGAGCGTCCGCGGCCAACCCGTGCTGGTCCCGACGTGGGTCCGCGGCGAGGAGTCGGCCACGCTCGTGACGCCCTACGGCGAGTTCGACCTGCCCATGCTCGGTCTCGGCGGGAGCGTCGCGACGCCGCCCGGGGGCATCGAGGCCGAGGTCCTGGTCGTCGGCTCGTTCGAGGAGCTGACCGCCCGCGCCGACGAGGCCGCGGGCCGCATCGTCCTGTTCGACGTGCCGTTCACGACGTACGGCCAGACGGTCCGGTACCGCGTCGCGGGGGCCGCCGCCGCCGCCGAGGCCGGCGCCGTCGCCAGCCTCGTCCGGTCCGTCGGGCCAAGCGGCCTGAGCACGCCGCACACGGGCACGATGCGCTACGGCGAGGGCCTCCCCGAGATCCCCCACGCGGCGCTCACGATCGAGGGCGCCGAGTGGCTCCGCCGGATCCAGGACCGCGGCGAGCGCCCGGTCGTCCGCCTCCAGATGAGTGCCGAGACACGGGAGGATCGGATGTCGCGCAACGTGATCGCGCAGGTCACCGGCCGCGAGACGCCGGACGAGGTGGTGATCCTCGGCGGCCACATCGACTCGTGGGACGTCGGGCAGGGCGTCCACGACGACCTCGCGGGCTGCGTCGTGACGTGGGAGGCCGTCCGCCTGCTCCACGCCCTCGGCCTCCGCCCGCGGCGGACCGTCCAGGTCGCGCTGTGGACGAACGAGGAGAACGGTCTCCGCGGCGCCGAGGCGTTCCGCGACTCGCTCGGCGCCGACGTCTCCCACGTCCAACTCGCGCTCGAGAGCGACAGCGGCCTGTTCGACCCGGTCGGGTTCGGCTACGGCGGCCCCGAGGCGGGGCGCGGGCTGCTGGCGGCGCGCGTCGAGCCGCTCCTCGCCGGCCTGCTGAAAACCGACTCCGACGCGGGCCGGGCCGGGATTACGCAGGGCGGCGGCGGCGCCGACATCGGCCCGATGATGCGCGACGGCGTGCCGGGCCTCAGCCTCCGCACCGACAACGGCGACTACTTCGTCTACCACCACACGCCGGCCGACACGATCGACAAGCTGGACCCGGCCCACGTCCAGCGCGCCGTGGCCGCGACGGCGATCCTGATCTACGTCGCCGCCGAGATGCCGGACCGACTCCCGCACGGCACGCCGGCCGAGTAGGTCCGCCTCGGCGCCGAGACGGGATCTCCCGGTAGCGCTACACGGCGTCCGCTCGAACGATCCACTCCAGGAAGCCAAAGGCCACCAGACCGAACACGAGGACGGCCATCAGCTTCGGGGCGAGGAGGTACGTGCCCCAGAGCGCCCCTCCGACCACGACGAGCAGGACCGCGACCACGGCCAGACGGAGCCGGCGCGCGGCCGGACTGGGCGGCGTCGGGGCGTCCGTGTTCGCGTCGAAGACGGATTGAGAGACGCGGAGGGTGCCGAACGGCGCCTCGACGTGGGAAAAGGTGGCCCCGTAGAGATGCTTGGCGTGGTCGGCCTTGCGGCGCGCGCCCCATCGCCCCACGACGGACAGGGCCCAAACGGGCGTCCCCACCCAGACGGACTCGACAAACTGAACGAACGCTCCGAGCGGGGAGGTCTGAGGCATCGGAACCTGAGCCCCCAGTCGCGTACCCCGGGATCCGAACGGGACTTCCTCGCCGACATGCTGGAACCCCAAGGCGGTCGGGGGCACGGCTGGAACGGCGTCGCCCTTGTTTACCACGCGCCACGTGATGGCGCCGAGCGGCTCCGCGTCGGGGCCCGTGGTCTGGGCGGCGTAGGCTGCGGCGAACGCTGGACGGCCAACGCGCGGGGCCCCGATCGTGATCGTGGCCTCGACCCACCGGCCGGACCGTGCCAGGGACGCCGCGGCGAGGGTCGCGAGCGCGCCGCCCAATGAGTGTCCTGCGAGCACCACGGCCTCCGGTTCCACCTGGCCGAGCCAGTCGCCCAGGCTGTAGCGGAGCCGATCCCAGGCCGTTCCGAAGCCGGGGTGGCACCCTGCGAGCGCAGGGTCAGGCGCGACCCACGGGACCTCCTGCCCCGATCCATACATCGACAGGTTGGCGACCCAGTCGTCGAGATCGTCGGACCCTCGGAACGCGATCCACGCCCGCCGGCCGACGCGGCACGCGAGGGCGAACTGGCTCCCGGACCGGATCGTGAGGACGTCGGTCGCTCCCGCCGACTCCAGTGCAGCGCGGAGCGGCTCGGGCTTCCAGTAGGCCGCGATGGCGAGGTCGACGGCGAGAGGGCCGAGCGTCCGGTATCGCTCGGCGAGCGGAATGGCGCCGGGCGGCAGGAGGCCCGCGGCATCACGGCCAGGCTCGGACGGCTCCGGCGGTCGCGATGTGGTCTGGATAATCATGGGACCAGCGGATGGTCCCCGACGATACCGCGCAGTCCGCTCACGCCCGCCTCGACGCCGAGGCGGGGACACCCGGCGGGGCGGGCGCGTAGGCCCCGCTCCTCCCCGCGCCGCCCCCATGCGCCTCCGCCACCTCGGCTACGCCTGCATCAACACGACGCTCGGCACCAAGTCCCGGACCGTCCGCCTCGCCAACCTCCGCACGGAGGCCGTCATCCCGGTCATCACGCAGAACCTGGAGGGCGTCCGCGACGCGCTCCGGTGGAACGTCGAGCACGACCTCCGCTTTTTCCGGATCTCGTCGGACCTGATCCCCTTCGGCCCGCTCCCGGAGTTCCCGTTCGACTGGGCCGAGGCGTTCGACTGGCTCTTCCGCGACATCCGCCGGCTCGTGAAGGCCGAGGGCATCCGCCTGACGAGCCACCCCGGCCAGTACACCGTCCTCAACAGCCCGCGCGAGGAGGTCGTCGAGAACTCCGTCGCCGAGCTCGACTTTCAGGCCCAGGTCCTCAAGCTCATGGGCGGCGACACGATGACGCTCCACGTCGGCGGGGCCTACGGCGACAAGGCGTCCGCGATGGACCGGTTCGCGCAGAACCTCGACCGGCTCTCCGACGAGGCGCGCGGGCGGCTCGCGATCGAGAACGACGACACGACGTACACGCTGGAGGAGACCGTCAGGCTGGCGGAGCGGACCGGCCTGCCCGTCATCGTCGACCTGTTCCACCACAAGCTCAACCCCGGAACGGGGGCGGCAACAGCCAACCCGAGCGGCGCGACGTGGGACGCCGGCCTCGGCGAGCTCTTGGAGCGGGCCGCCGCGACGTGGGGCACGCGGGCGCCCAAGCTCCACCTCTCGTCCCACAAGCCCGGCATCCGGACCGGCCACGCCGACTACCTCTCGATGAACGACGTCGACGAGCTGGTCGAGGTGATGGCCGGCGTCGGCGAGCCCGACGCGCCGTACGACCTGATGCTGGAGGCCAAGCAAAAGGAGGTCGCGCTCCTCGAGGTCCGGCGCTACCTCGAGACCGGCGAGCGGCCCGACCGGGCGATCCCGATGGAGACGCCCGCCGAGGCCGAGGCTAGCGCGTGAGCACCACCCGCGCCGTTGCCGTGGCGGAGGCGGTCGACGCGCGGACGACGTAGACGCCGGCCGGCAAGCCGCCTGGCCGGATCGGCACCACGCGCTCGGCGCCGGCCTCGACGGTCCCCACGAACAGCGTCCGCACCCGGCGGCCAAGGAGGTCGAGCAGGTCGACGCGGACCTCGAGCGTCCGGTCCGGTCCCACGCGGACGGTCGTCCCGCCCCGGGCCGGATTCGGACCGACGCGGAGGCGGAGGCCGTCGGGCGCGGGCCCGGGCGGCGTCGTGAGGATCCCCGCGCACTCGGCGAGGTCCGGGACAGAGGTGTCGGTGAGGGTGAGGTCGTTGCCGGCGCCGGGCAGCGTGAGGTCGGCGAAGGCGTGGGCCGCCGCCCGGAGCTCGGCGAAGAGGTCGGGCCGCGCCGCGGAGCTGTCGGCCCGCTCGGCCGGGTCGAGGTCGACGCGGTAGAGCGCGTCGAGCGTGTCGCGGAGGCCCGGCTCGCGGACGTACTTCCAGCGCGCGGTCTGCGCCGCGATCCACGCCGCGCCCTGGAGGTTCGTCCGTCGGTACGTGTAGAGGACGCGGTCGAGGAGCGCCCCGGGGGGCGGCGCGCCCGCCAGCTGGGCGCCCTGGTCGACGCCGTCGAGCGGGAGTTCGGGCACCGCCGCCCCGGCGACGCCGAGGACGGTCGGGAGGACGTCGAGGTACCACACGGGGTGCGCGACGCTTCGGTGCCCGAGTGGCGGGTACCACACGACCGACGGGACGCGGATCCCGCCCTCCAGCGCCTCGCCCTTATTCCCGCGGAGCGCACCGTTGCTCCCGCCGCCGTAGCCCGTGTGGGCGCCGTTGTCGGAGAGGAACCACACGAGCGTCGGCCGGCCCGAGGCGCGGACGCTCTCCATGACCCGGCCGATCGCCCGGTCGAGCCGCGTCGTCATGGCCGCGAACGTCCGGCGGTCGCCGTCGAGCCCGGGGTACAGGGCGAGGTCCTCGTCGAGCGCCTGGAGCGGGACGTGCGACGCCGTGAACGGGAGGTAGAGAAAGAGCGGGCCGTCGCGTGGCCTCGCCAACACCTCGACGGCCTCGTCCGCGATGAGGTCCGTCGTGTAGCCGCTCCGCTCGTCGAGTTCGAACCCGCGCCACCAGTCGCGGCCCTCGGGCGTCTGCCGGGTGTGGTAGTTGGCGCCGCCGTAGCGGAGGCCCAGGAAGGTGTCGAACCCGTGGCGCGTCGGGTGCTGATGGCACGCCCCGCCGAGGTGCCACTTCCCGACCATGGCCGTCTCGTAGCCCGCGTCGCCGAGCGCCTCCGCCAGCGTCGTCTCCGCGGCCGGCATCCCGACCGTGTCGGCCCGGCTCAGCGCCTCGTTCAGCCGCATCCGCACGCCGTAGCGGCCGGTCAGCAGACCCGCGCGCGACGGCGTGCACTGCGACGCCGTGTAGAACCGCTCCAGCACGACGCCCTCAGCCGCCAACCGGTCGAGGTGGGGCGTCTGGATCTCGGCGCCGAGGTAGCCCACGTCCCCAATGCCGACGTCGTCGGCCACGACGAGCACCACGTCGGGCGCCTGGGCGCGGGCGGCCACGGCGAGCGCGAGCAGGAGGGCACCGGCGCGGAGAAGGGCGGTGGAGCGGACGCGCATCGGGCTACCGGGCCACCACGACGCGCGCCGACGCCGAGGCGCCCGCGGCCGTCACGCGGACGACGTAGACGCCGCTCGGCAGCCCGCCCGGCCGGACCGGCACCGCGCGCCGCCCCCCCGCCTCGACGGTTCCTTGGAAGAGGATCCGCACGCGGCGGCCCAGCAGGTCGACGAGGTCGACGCGGATCTCACGGAACCGGTCGGTCTCGATGCGGACCGCGCTGTCGTCGCGAAGCGGGTTGGGCCCGACGCGGAGCGAGAGGCCGTCGGGCGGCGGCCCGGGCGGCGTCGTGAGGATCCCCGAGCACTCGGCGAGGTCCGGCGGCCGGTCGATGGTCAGCGTCTCGTCGCGGGTGGCGCCGGGCAGCGTGAGGTCGGTGAAGGCGAGGGCCTCCGTCTGCATCTCGGCGACGCGGGCGCGGTAGGACCGGCTGCTGTCGGCCTGCTCGTAGGGGTCGAGGTCGATCCGGAACAGGTCGACCACGGCCCGGTCCGGGAGCAGGTGCTCGACGTACTTCCACGTCGCGGTCTGGGCCGCGAGCCAGTAGCCGTCGGTGCCGGTGCGGCGGTACGAGAAGAGCGTCCGCGAGGAGAGCGACGGGTCAGGCGGAGCGCCCGCGAACGTCGGGCCCAGGTCGGCCCCGTCGAGCGGCTGGGCCGGCGCGGGCGGATCCGCGAGGAGGCCGAGGACGGTCGGGAGGACGTCGAGGTACCACACCGGGTGCTCGACCGTCCGGGCGCCCCACGCCGGGTACCACACGACCGACGGGACGCGGATCCCGCCTTCGAACGTATGCCCCTTGCCGCCGGCGAGCCCGCCGTTGCTTCCGCCGAACGTCTCGACGGCCCCGTTGTCGGAGAGGAACCACACGAGCGTCGGCCGGCCCGAGGCGCGGACGCTCTCCATGACCCGGCCGATCGCCCGGTCGAGCCCCGTGGTCATGGCCGAGAACGTGCGGCGCGGCTCCTCCACGCCGGCGTAGTGGGCGAGATCGTTCTCGACGGCTTGGAGCGGTGTATGGGGTGCCGTGAACGGGAGGTAGAGGAAGAGCGGCCCGTCGCGGGGCCTCGACAGGACCTCGACGGCCTCCTCCGCGATGAGGTCCGTCGTGTAGCCGCCCGTGTCGACAGGCGCCGCGTCGCGCCACCAGTCGGGCCCGACGATGGTGCGCCGTGAGAAGTAGTCGGCGCCGCCGCTGAGGAGGCCGACAAACGAGTCGAACCCCTGCTGGAGCGGGTGGTAGGGGCAGTCGTCGCCGAGGTGCCACTTTCCCACCATCGCCGTCTCGTAGCCCGCGTCCCCGAGGTACTCCGCGAGGGTGACCTCGGCGGGCGGGATCCCGAGCGTGTCGGAGTGCGAGACGGGCTCGTTGATCCCCATCCGGACCCCGTAGCGCCCCGTGAGGAGGCCGGCCCGCGACGGCGAGCACAGCGGCGAGACGTAGAACCGGTCGAGCCGGAGCCCCTCGGCCGCCATCCGGTCGAGGTGGGGCGTTCGGATGCCCGACCCGTTGTAGCCGACGTCGCCGAACCCGAGGTCGTCGGCCACGATGACCACGACGTCGGGGCCAGTCCCGTTGGTCTGCGCCGCGGCGGGCGTGGCCCCGAGGAGGAACAGGAGGGCGAAGACGACAGCGCGCATGGGGTGCCGAACCTAGCCCCGACCCCGGAAATGGGCGAGGCATCGCGGAGGGGACCTTCGCCTACTACCCGGATCGTAGATTCGCCGCCATGCGCGCGTCAATCCCCCTCCTCTCCGCCCTCACGCTCGGCCTCACCGCCTGCGCCGGCGGCGCCCACCTGCGCCGCGCCGACCTCGTCGGGACCACGTGGCGCGAGGTCTGCCCCGCCCCCGAGATCGCCACGGCCTACGTCCTCCTCCGCCCCGACGGGCTCATGGCGTGGAGCTACGAGCACCCCGACTCGGTCCGCGTCGACACCGTGCACTCGTGGGCCGTCGAGGACGGCGCGCTCCTGCTGAAGTGGAACCTGGGGAGCGCGACCTCCCGCTACCCCGCCGGCCCAACCCCGCGGCGCCTGGAGGCCGACTCGTCGACGTTCTGCCTCGGCGAGCGCCCGTGGCTCGACCGCGTGCGGTAGCCCCGCCCACCTCGGGGAGTCTCCCGAGGCGGCGACGGCCGCGGGCGGTGTAACCCGGACGGGCGCCCCGCCGTCCGGGTGGCGCGCGGCCAAGCCAGTGCATTTCGCCGGTTTCCCACGGCCCGCGCCTGCCCGGCCCGGCCCGCAGGGCCCCGGGAAGCGGACCCCGTGCCAGA
>JAAXJP010000491.1 GCA_012269805.1 Rubrivirga sp. | reverse complement strand
GGCGTGGCTCGACTGGGCCGACGACCGGAAGGCCTGGGCCGAGGCCCACGCCGTCGCCGAGGAGAGCCCGTACGCCTACCGGGCGAGCTACCGCGACACGGTCGCTCCGGGGTCCAGCTACGGGAGCCTCCTCTACGCGACCGACCCGTACGCGGAGACCGAGGAGTAAGCCCTGAGCCCACCGCTTACAGCCCGGCGGCCCACGGGTCGCCGGGCTTCTTTTTTGCCGCAACGGAGGGTGGGGGAGGAGGGCTCTGGCGGTCCGGTCGGCGCGCGCCGTCGGCGCGGCGCGCCGCCCGGCCGCCCGAGAACCCGACGCGCGAAGTGCGCTCCCCTCCATGACCGACTCGCCGACTCGTCCCGCCCTCTTCCGGTCGGACCCGTGCTGACCGACCGCGTCCAGCGCTGGCGGTCGGGCCGGGACCTCTACCGGCCAGCGGGCGAGCCCTTCGACCCCCGGGCCTACGAGGTCGCCCCGATCCCTGACGATAAGACGGCCCGCGCGTTCGTCCAGGCCCACCATTACAGCGGGTCGTACCCCGCCGCCCGGTTCCGCTTCGGGCTCTACACCCGCTCCTCCCTCCGCGGGAGGGAGGGCGGAGATCTCGTCGGTGTCGCCGTGTTCTCGGTCCCGCCCCGGCCCGAGGTCACGACGGCGTGGTTCCACGGCGACCCGCTCGCCCACGTCGAGCTCGGCCGGTTCGTCCTCCTCGACCGCGTCCGCGCCAACGCCGAGTCGTGGACGCTCGCCCGGTGCTTCCGGCATCTCCGGCGCGAGGGGGTCGAGGGCGTCGTCTCGTTCTCCGACCCGGCCCCCCGTGTCCTCGACGGCCGCCGGTTGTTCGGCGGTCACATCGGGACGATCTATCAGGCGTCAAACGCCGTCTACGCCGGGCGGAGCCGGGCGCGGACGCTCCGGCTCCTCCGGGCCGGTCCCGACCGGGGGCGCGTGTTCTCCGACCGGGCCGCCTCGAAGCTCCGCGCCGCCGATCGCGGCCACGCCTACGCCGTGGCCCATCTCGTGGCGGCCGGGGCCGACCCACCCGAGGCGACGGACCCGGACGCTCTCCGGGCGTGGGCCGGCCGCTGGGTCCCGCGCGTGACGGCCCCGATGCGGCACCCCGGCAACCACCGCTACCTCTTCGAGCTTCGCCGCGGGGTCCTCACCGGCCGCGCCCGGCGCGAGGCCCGGCCGTACCCCAAGCTCGACCTGTTCGGCCGACCGAGGTGACGGGCCAGCCGATGTGACGGAGGAACGCCCCCGCCGACCGCGACCGCGTGTCGGCCGACGGGGGCGCCCCCACCGCGGTCGAGCGTGACCGTGCGGGGCGACTAGCGGACCTGGCGGTCCGCCCCTGGTGCCATGCCAATCGACAACTCCAACGCTGGTCGCTCCGCAGAGAGCGGCGGCCTGACCGCAGGGGGCCGCTTGACGGCCCTCAACCTCCACGTGCTCCGCGACATTGAGGCGAAGATGCCCGAGGGCGGAGACCGCGTCGGCGGCGAGCCCGCCGTGCCCCAGCCCTCGCTCTCCCGTCGTGAGCGGTACCACGCGCGCCGTCTCGCCGTCCGCCGACGGCTCCGCCGTGTGGAGACCGACGCGCCGTGGTTCGCGCGGCGGACCGTGCTCTACGGCTCGGTCCCCGAGCCCTCCGTTTCCGGCTCGCGAGGGGCCGACCCCCAATCCGTCGTCCGAGAGCCTGTCGCCACGCTTCGCCAGCCCGACGTGCACAGGAACACAGCTCACGGTGCCTACCGGGACGCCCTGTTCTCCGGCGTCCCGCTCTACACGACCCGGCTCGTCCGCGAGCGGACGTTCACGTTCCCGACCCGCGACCAGGTCCGCTCTCCCGCCGACGCCGCGGTCGTGCTGGCGGAGTACTTCGCCGACCGCGACCGGGAGGAGTTCGTCGTCGCGTTTCTGGATACCGCCAACACCCTTACGGGTTTGCACGTGGCGTCGGTGGGCGGACTCGCCGCGTCGATCGTCGAGCCGAGGCAGGTGTTCAAGGCGGCCGTGCTGGCGAACGCCGCGGCCGTCCTCCTCGCGCACAACCACCCGTCGGGGAACCCGGAACCGAGCCGGGAGGACGTCGCCGTGACGCGCCAGCTCGTCGAGGCGGGCAAGGTCATGGGCGTCCCGGTCCACGACCACCTGATCCTGACGGACCACGGCCATACCAGCCTCGCCGAGCGGGGTCTGATGTAGGGCGCGGTGGGCACCGGCTCCCCCGGCGTGGGGGCGCCGGGCGGCGAACGCCCCCCCGTCGGGGGCCTCCCGCAG
>JAAXJP010000024.1 GCA_012269805.1 Rubrivirga sp. | reverse complement strand
GGCGTGGCCGAGCCCGCGACCGTCGCCTTAGGCGAGAACGTCCCCGACGGTGCGGCCCTCACGCCGGCCCAGCTCACCGCCAGCCCCGACGAGTACGCCGGCAAGACGGTCGTCGTGGAGGGCGTGGCCCGCGAGGTCTGCCAAAAGGCCGGCTGCTGGCTCACGTTCTCCGACGACGACGGGCAGACCATCCGCGTGAGCGTCCCGCACGGCGACGACGGCTACCCGTTCACGTTCCCCATGGACGCCTCCGGCCAGCGCGTCCGCGTGAGCGGGACGTTCGCCGTCGAGACGACGTCGGTCGAGGACCTTCGCCACTACGCCGAGGACGACGGGGCCTCTGAGGAGGAGATCGCCGCCATCACCGAGCTGGAGGAGACGTTCGTCCTCACGGCCCTCGGCGCCGAGATGGACGAGGGCCCCGACGAGGCGCCCGGCATCGCGCCCGCCTAAGCCCGCCCCTCCGCACGCACTCCGCACGACGCACCACGCATTCATGCCGCAGGTCACTATCGACGGGAAGGCTCACGAGTTCGAGCCGGGCCAGAAGGTCCTCCAGCTCTGCCTCGACGAGGGCACCGAGATCCCCCACTTCTGCTACCACCCGTCGCTCTCGGTCCCGGCCAACTGCCGCCAGTGCCTCGTCAAGGCCGGCACGCCCGTCGTCGACCGGGAGACGAAGGAGCCCGTGCTCGACGAGGACGGCAACCCGAAGATCAACTACTTCCCCAAGCTGATGCCGAGCTGCGCGCTCGACGTCACCGAGGGGATGGTGGTCCACACCCAGCTCGACTCCGAGGAGGTCGCCGCCGCCCAGGCCGACAACCTCGAGATCATGCTGGCCAACCACCCGCTCGACTGCCCGATCTGCGACCAGGCCGGCCAGTGCCCGCTCCAGATCCAGGCCTACAAGTACGGGCCGGAGGGCTCACGTTTCGAGTTCGAGAAGGTCCACAAGCCCAAGCGCGTCCGCCTCGGCCCCAACGTGGTCCTCGACGCCGAGCGGTGCATCAACTGCACGCGGTGCACCCGGTTCACGGCCGAGGTCACCGAGACGCACCAGCTCACGATCATCAACCGGGGCGACAAGAACCACCCGATGACGGCACCGGGCCAGGTGTTCGACGACGCCTACTCGATGTGCACGGCCGACATCTGCCCCGTCGGCGCGCTCACCGAGGAGTACTTCCGGTTCCAGGCCCGCGTCTGGGAGATGGACAAGACGCCGACCGTGAGCGACTTCGGCGGCAAGGGGATCAACGTCGACGTCTGGACCAACAACAACCTCGTCCTCCGCATCACGCCGCGCGAGAACCTCGACGTCAACGAGTACTGGATGCCCGACGCGGCCCGGCTCGTCTACAAGACGTACAACGAGGACCGCGCGAACGGCCCGCAGATCCACGGCCGCCCGGCGACGTGGGAGGCCGCGGCCCGCGAGGCCGGGCGGCTTCTTAAGGACGCCGGCTCGAACGTCCTCTTCCTCGGCTCGGCCTACGCGACGGTCGAGGACAACTACCTCCTGATGCGGCTCGCGGAGGCCGTCGGCGCCGAGGCCCCGCGCTTTATCGACCGCCGCGGCCAGGCCGAGGGCGACGACTGGCTGATCTCCTCCGACCCGGCCCCGAACACGGCCGGCTGCGAGCGCCTCGGAATGCAGCCCGCCGACCCAGCGCTGCTCGCGTCTCAGGTGGCCGAGGCCGGCCTCGTCTACGTGCTCCAGGACGACCCCGTCACGGCCGGCGCCCTCTCCGAGGCCGACCTCGGCGACACGCCCGTCGTCCTCCACGCGACGCACACGACGAACCAGACCTCGGCCACGGTCACGCTCCCGATCGCGATGTCGGTCGAGACGCTCGGGACGTACGTCAACGAGGACGGCCGCGCGCAGCTGCTCCGGCCGGCCAAGATGGTCAAGACCATGAACCGCTCGCTCCTGATGGCGCTCGGCACCGGGATCGGCCGGAAGGCCCGCGTCGGGACCCCGTTCGACCGGTGGCACGACGAGGCCAACCAGGTCGACTGCCTGCCCGGCTGGGCCACGATCCCGCAGGTCGCCAAGGCCGTCGGGGCCGACCTCTCGTACAAGTCGCCCGCGACGATCATGGCCGAGGTCGCCGAGCGGCCGGAGTTCTCCGGCGCCACGCACGGCGCGATGTCGCTGCTCGGCGTCCCGCTCGAGACGGCCGACGCGCCGGCCCAGCTCGACGCGTAGCCCCGTGCGCCCCCGGGGGGCCCGGGGGCGCCCCCCGCGGGCGGGCCCGGGGGGTGGGCACCCCCCCCCCCCCCC
>JAAXJP010000646.1 GCA_012269805.1 Rubrivirga sp. | reverse complement strand
CGGCCGAGACGCCGGGCGGGGCGTCGGGGCGGACCGCGCGCCCGGCGTGTCGTCGAAGGCGACCGTCACGGACGCCGGCCGGCCGGCGGCGCTGGGCGTCGACTGGAGCATCACCACGTCGCGGCCGAACAGGCGCCGAGCGTCGGCGAGGGCCTCGCGGATGGAGGGGCCGGTGACGGTCTTGAGGATCATGGAGGGGCCGAGAAGGGCGCTACGGGAGGCTCACCTGGCCCTCCACGTCCACCGGGGCCTCGGGCACGAGGTCCTGGTAGGACAGGACCGCGACGTCCGGGAGGACGGGGTCGAGGAAGGCGAAGAGCGTGGCGCGGAGCACGGGGGAGGTCAGGAGGACCGGGGGGTGGCCGGCGGCGATGAGCGGTTTGAGCCGGGCCTCGGCCTCGGCCTGGAGCCGGGCGGCCCGGTCGGGGTCGAGGCCGAGCGTGCTCGGGTTGAGCTCGCCGGTCTGCGCCCTCTCTAGCAAGTGGTGTTCCAGGGCCGGGTCGAGCACGACGGCGTGGAGCCGGCCGTCGGGCCCGGAGAAGTGCCGCGTGAGGGTGGGCGCGAGGGCCGCCCGCGCGAACTCCGTCAGGACCTCCGGGCTTTTCGTCGAGGCCGCCCGGTCGGCCAGGGCCTCGAGGATCAGGACGAGGTCGCGGATCGGGACGCGCTCCTGGAGCAGCCGCTTCAGCACGCGCTGGACGCTCCCGACCGAGAGCTGGTCGGGCACGAGCTCGCCCACGAGCGCCGGGGCCGACTCCTGCACCTTGTCGAGCAGCTCGCGCGTGCCCTGCCGGGTGAGGAGCGCGTGGGCGTGCTTGCGGAGCGTCTCCAGCAGGTGCGTCGCGATGACGGCCGGGGCCTCGACCGTCGCCAGCCCGAGGCGCTCGGCCTCGGGGAGCGACCGGTCCGCCACCCACACGGCCTCGAGCCCGAAGGTGGGGTCGACGGTCCGGATGCCGGGGGGCGCCTCGTCGGCGCCGTCGAGGAGGAGGGCGAGGTGGTAGCCCGGGAGCGCCTCGCCCCGTGCCACGTCGTTGCCGCGGAGCTTGACCACGTAGGCGTTCGCGTCGAGCGCCACGTTGTCGCGGATGCGGACGGGCGGGACCACGATGCCCATCTCGGTCGCCAGCTGGCGGCGGAGCATCGAGATCCGCTCGAGAAGGTCGCCGCCCTGGGCCGGGTCGACGACGGGGATGAGGCCGTAGCCTATCTCGAGCTCCAGCTCGTCGACGAGGAGGAGGTCGGACGGCTCGGGCTCCGGAGCGGGACCGGGGTCGACGGGCCGGGCGGCGGCCTCGGCCTCGTCCGCGATCGTCCCGGCGCGGCGGAAGGCGACGAACGCGAGGCCGCCGGCGAGCGCCCAGAACGGGACGATCGGGAGGCCCGGCAGCACGCCGAGGAGCGCCATGAACCCGGCCGTCACGAACAGGGCCTCGGGTTTGCCGAACAGCTGCGACCGCGTCTCCGACGAGAGGTTGCCCTCGCCGGAGGCGCGCGAGACGATGAGGCCGGCGGCCGTCGAGATGAGGAGGGCCGGGATCTGGCTCACGAGCCCGTCGCCGATCGACAGGAGCGTGAACGTCTGGGCGGCCTCGGCCGGCCCCATCCCGTACTGCGCGACCCCGATGATGAGCCCGCCGACGATGTTGATGGCCGTGATCACGAGCCCGGCCATGGCGTCGCCGCGGACAAACTTCGAGGCGCCGTCCATGGCCCCGTAGAAGTCGGCCTCGCGCGAGACCTCGGAGCGGCGGCGCTTGGCCTCGGACTCGTCGATGAGCCCGGCGTTGAGGTCGGCGTCGATGGCCATCTGCTTGCCGGGCAGGGCGTCGAGCGTGAACCGCGCGCCGACCTCCGCGATCCGCCCCGAGCCCTTCGTGATGACCACGAAGTTGATGAGCACGAGGACGAGGAAGACGATGGCCCCGACCACGTAATTCCCCGACACCACGAACTGCCCGAACGCCTCGATGAGCGAGCCCGCCTTGGCCTCGCCCAGGATGAGCCGCGTCGAGGCCACGTTGAGCGACAGCCGGAACAGCGTCGTCACGAGGAGGAGCCCCGGGAAGATGCCGAAGTCGAGCGGCCGCTCGGCGTAGAACGCCGTGAGGAGGACCGCGAGGCTGATGGCGATGTTCGTCGCCAGCAGGAGGTCGAGGAGGAACCCCGGGAGGGGCACCACCATCACGAACAGGACGAGGACGAGCCCGGCGGCGGCCAGGCCCTCCCCTGTCTGCGGTAAGGCGGGCGGGCGGGCGGGGGGGACGGCGGCGGCGGACATGGCTTAGGGG
>JAAXJP010000299.1:4766-9238 GCA_012269805.1 Rubrivirga sp. | reverse complement strand
GGCGCGCGCGTCTCGCCGTCGACCGGGCCCGTCGCCGTCTGGGTGACGCCGGCCACGGCGCCGGCCGGGACCGGCGCGTACGCGTTCGGGTAGTCGGCATCGGCGAGGTGTGGGCCGAAGGTCTCCGAGACCTCGGCCGTGGTCCAGCCGAGGCCGGAGGCGAGGGCCTTCGCGCTCTCGACCATCCCGATGTGGCCGAACCCGCCGGCCGCCTCCTTCTCGCGGAACGCCGCCTCCGTGAGCCCCGCGCCGACCTTTTTCTGGAGCGGCCCGCGCCGGCGCCCGGCGTTCACCGACCGCGACACGTCGACCCGGTCGACGCGCGCGACGACGCCCGACAGGACGACCGGCAGGAGGTCCATCACGAACCCCGGGTTCACGCCCGTGCCCACGACGACCACGCCCGCCTCGGTCGCGGCGCGGTCGATCCGGTCCGAGAACGCCGGGTCGCGGTCGAACGGCCAGAACAGCTCCTCCGACGACGAAACGACGTGGGCACCGGCGTCGACGCAGGCCATCAACTGGTCCTCGATCCGGTCGAGAAAGGAGAGCGTCGTGTGGAGGACGACGTCGGGCGCCCACTCACCGAGCGCGGCCGGGTCGTCGCGGACCTCGGCGCCGACGGGATCACGCCCGAGCACCTCGCCGACGTCTTTCCCGACGCGGTTGGGGTCGAGGTCGAGAGCGCCGACGAGCTGGTGGCCGTGGTCGAGAGCGAGACGAGCGGAGGCCTGGCCGATGGGGCCGAGGCCGAACTGGACGATGCGGAGCGACATGCGGAAATCCGGGGGGAAGAGGGGAGCCCTAAAGCTCGCCCGCTCCGCCGAACCGGGGTAAAAAAAATCCGCCGCCCCGGGACGAATCCCGAGGCGGCGGGGGTCGGGCGCCGCATCCCTGGCAAGGCGAGCGCCCGAGGACGATGACCCGAGGGCCTAGAGGGTGCTGAGGAGGACGACCACGCGGGCCGCCGCCTCGGCCGAGACGGTCGACGACACGGCGCTCTCGGCGGCGGTGTAGTACGTGGCGAGCGCCGAGGCGACGGCCTCGCCCGAGGACGCGGCGTTGACCGACGCCATGAGCGCGGTCCGGGCCGACGCCGTGGCCGCCGAGGCGATCGTGAGGTCCGCCGCGCTGACGCCGGTCTCGGAGCTCAGCTCGGCCTCAACCGCGGAGCGGTAGGCGCTCGTCGCCAGGGTCCGCTGCGCGTCAGTCCTCGCCGAGCGGAGCGACGCCACGAACTCGGCGCGGGCCGACCGGAGCGCCGCCAGACGCGACGACGAGGCGCCGCGGGCCTCGAACTCGGCCTCGACGGCGAGCGCCGTGGCGGTCGCGGCGAAGACCCGGGCCCGGGCGCGGACCGACGCGGCCGTGCGCGACGACGTCGAGGCGGCGAACCGCTCGGCGGCGAGCGCGCGGGCGCGGGCGGCGCGGGCCGCCGTGCGCGCCGTGATCCCCGCCTGGGTGTACGCCTCGATGTAGGCGTCCTCGAAGGCCGTCAGCGCAGCCGACGTGTTGGCCGAGGCGGACAGGGACACCCGGAGTTGGCCGTACGCCTCATCCCGGTCGTCACGGACCGGCTCGAGGTCTTCCTCATCGGCGCCGTCGTCCTCGGCCGCGCGACGCTCGGCGTCGAGCGCCGCGTCGAGCGCCGCGGCGACCTCAGCGGTCGTCGTCTGGCCCAGCATGAGGTCCGCCGCCACGTCGGACGTGACGAAGAGGACGGCGTCGGATACACGGGCCTCGTCGTTCCGGCCGCGCACGGCGAGGTAGACGTCGGCCTCGGCGTCGGTCTCGGCCGTCATGGGCGGAACGCGGACGGCGCCGCGCGCCGCGCCGCCGGCCTCGACGCGGACGGACGACGCGACCCCGTCGGCCTCGGCCGCGAGGCGGCCGGCGGCGGCGGTGCCCTCGCGGGCCAGCGAGAAGGCGCCGCTCGCCGACGTCGTGGCCGAGCCGGACAGCGACGACGTGCCGCCGGAGGCGGAGATCGAGGCGGCCGTGACGACGGCGCCCTCGACAGCAGCGGCCGAGCGGCGGGCCGTCGCGTCGTCGTCGGTGACCCGGCCCTCGTAGGTGACGGCGCCGGTCTCGACGCCGTCGGCGCTGTCGCAGCCCGACGTGAAAACTGCGGCGGGGCCGAGAAGTAGGGCAGCGGCAAGCGCCGTGTGCCGGTTGAGAGGCTGGACAGTCCTGGGGGGTGGGGCAGGTGTGTGGGGGGGGCCGGCGCCGGCCAGGCGGCCCGGACCCCCGAAGAACGGCCAGCCTCCCCGTTTCGTTTTGCGAAAGCGCCTTCACGCGCGCCTCTCCCCAGCTATCCCCCTGCGCCACAAGGGCCGGCCCTTCAGAGACCAACAGATCCCGACGAGCTCGTCAGCCGGAGTCCTACACGTCCAACGCGTGACTCAGGCGCTCCGCGAACGTGTCGGTCATCCGCTCCATCTCGTGCGAGACCGTCGGGCGGACGACCGCGGCGAGGAACGACGGCGCCGGGACCTGGAGCCGCGCGTCCATCCGCAGCGTCCCGATCGTGGCCGCCTCGCCGTCGGGCTCGACCGAGCACGCCCCCCCGAACGCGGCGTTTCCGACGCCCGGGATCGGCGTCCAGTGGAGCGTGCGCGTGGCCTCATCGGCCTCGTAGCGGCAGGCGTAAACGACCGAGACGCGTCCGCCGGGCGGGCCGAGCGGGTCCATCTGCCAGAGGAACGCGTCGTCGCCGTAGGGCTCGATCGAGGCCACGTGGGGGTACAGCGCGCCCCAGCGCGGGACGTCCTTCAGCAGCGCCCACGCGGCCTCGACCGGCGCCGCCAGCCGGACGCGCCGGGCCACGTGCGAGGCGACCTCTACCATGGGGCCGTCTGCTGCGAGGGCCCGGCCGTCACGCGGTCTCCCCCACCTCGGCACTGAGGTGGGCCAGGCCGGACCGGAAGATCCGCGCGCCGTCGGCGGTGCCGAGAACCGCCTCGACGCACCGCTCGGGGTGCGGCATCATCCCGAGCACGTTGCCCTTCGCGTTCCGCACGCCGGCGATGTTGCGGGCCGAGCCGTTCGGGGCCGCCTCGGGCACGGCCTCACCCACCGCGTCGACGTAGCGGAACACGACGCGGTCTTCGGCCTCGAGCTCGTCGAGCGTGTCGTCGTCGGCCGTGTAGTTGCCCTCGCCGTGGGCGACCGGGACCGTCAGGACCTCGCCCTTCCTCAGCTCCGCCGTGAACGGCGTCGCCGTCGACTCGACGCGGAGACGGGCGTCCTTGCAGGCGAACCGGAGGCTCGCGTTCCGCATGAGCGCGCCCGGGAGGAGGCCGGCCTCGCACAGCACCTGGAACCCGTTGCACACGCCGAGGACCAGCCCGCCCGTCGCGGCGAACCGGACCACGTCCCTCATGACGGGCGAGAACCGGGCGATGGCGCCGGCCCGGAGGTAGTCGCCGTAGGAGAACCCGCCGGGGACGACGACGAGGTCGGCGTCGCCGATCGAGCCCTCTTTGTGCCACACGAACCGGGCGTCCTGCCCCAGCACGTGCTTGGTGGCGTGGTACACGTCGTGGTCGCAGTTGGACCCGGGGAAGACGAGGACGGCGACCTTGGCCATGGCGAGAGCGGCAGGTGATGAACGCGTCCGGGGAGAACGCTCGCGGGGGCTGGGGGTAATCTAGTCGCGGGTCCCCCGTTGACGGCGCCGAGGCCGGAGAACCCTCACCCCTTCACTCACCCCCCGCGCCCGCCGGTGATCCCCCGGGAGCTGTTCAAGAAGATCCGCCACGTCGAGGTCCGCACGCGCGGGCTGGTCGACGACGTGTTCGGGGGCGAGTACCACTCGGCGTTCAAGGGGCGCGGGATCGAGTTCGCGGAGGTCCGCCCGTACCAGATCGGCGACGACGTCCGGACGATCGACTGGAACGTCTCGGCGCGGACGGGCGAGCCGTACGTCAAGCTGTTCGAGGAGGAGCGCGAGCAGACGCTGCTCCTCGTCGTCGACGTGTCGGCCAGCGAGTCGTTCGGGAGCGCGCGCGCCAAGCGGGACCTCGCGGCCGAGGTCTGCGCCGTCCTCGGGTTCTCGGCCCTCCGCAACAGCGACAAGGTCGGCCTCGTGCTGTTCACCGACCGGGTCGAGCGGTTCGTGAAACCGAAGAAGGGGAAGCGGCACGTGCTCCGGCTCCTCCGCGACCTGTTCGCCCACGCGCCCGAGCACCGGGGCACCGACCTCGCCGACGCGCTCGACCACGTCCTCCGCGTCCAGCGCCGCCGCGCGATCGTGGTGCTCGTGAGCGACTTCCTCGTGCCGGGCGCCACGACCGAGGGGCTGGCGAAGCAACTCCGCGTGGTGTCGCAGAAGCACGACCTCGTGGCCGTCCGCCTCGTCGACCCGCGGGAGGAGGAGCTCCCGCCCGTCGGCCTCCTCCGCGTGGTCGACGCCGAGACGGGCCCGGCCCCGCTCGTCGCCACGTCCCGCGCGCGCGTCCGGGAGGACTTTG
>JAAXJP010000299.1:0-4756 GCA_012269805.1 Rubrivirga sp. | reverse complement strand
CTCTCCCACTTTTTCCGGCACCGGGCGCGGAGGTGAGGGGAGCGATGACCACCGCGCAAAAGGGCCACCCGCTCCGAACCGCGAGCGTCGCCTTGCTGGCGACGCTCGCCGTCAGCGCGGCGACGGCTCAAACCGCCCGCCTCACGGTCCTGGCCGACTCGGTCTCGGCGGGGCGGCCGTTCGAGGTCGCCGTGACCGTGGCGCACGGGCCGGGGCGGCAGGTCACGTTCCCCGGGGTCCCGCCCGGTGCGCCCGAGGCGGGCACGCTCGTCTTTGGCGATGCCGAGGCCCTCAGCCTCCGCCGCCTCCCACCAATCGAGCGGGGCGGGGTGCGCGTCGACAGCGCCGTGTACCGCGCCGTCGTGTTCGCGGCCGACTCGGCGCGCGTCGGCCCGCTCTCGATCCGCGTGACGGCGCCGACCGACACCGTGCTGGCCCAAACGGGGAGTGTGTTGGTGCCGGTCCGCTCGGTGCTCACGGGCGAGGCGGCGCCGTACGAGCCGGCGCCGGTCGGCGAAGCCGAGGCGTTCCCGAGCGCGACACCGCTGTGGATCGCGCTCGGCGTGTTCGCCCTCTTCGTGCTCGGCGGGATCGCGTGGGCGGTGGCGCGCGCGCTCCGGACGCCCGAGGCTCGGCCCGTCGTCCTCCCCTACCCCGCCGCCCTCGCCCGCCTCGACGCGCTCGACCGGGAGGCGCCGGCCGAGGGCGCGACGGCCGACGCCGTCGAGGCCCACGTCGTCGCCGTCCGCGACGTGCTCCGCGACTACCTCTCCGCCCGCCTCGGGCTGCCCGCCCGCGAGGCCACGACGCGCGAGATCGCCGGCCGCCTCGACGCCGACGCCCGCGTCCCGCCCGAGGCGGCCGCGACCGTCCGGAAGGCGCTCCAGCCGACGGACCTCGTCGCGTTCGCGCGCGTCCGCCCCGGCCCCGAGCCCGTCGCCCGCCTCCGCGCCGCCACCCGCCGCGCCATCGACGCGGTCGAACGCGCCCTCCAGGCGCAGGACGCGAACGGCACCGGGGACGGAGCCGCGTCACCGGCGCCCGCCCCGCCCCGCGACCCTCACGTTCCATCCCCGTCCGCGTAGCGACCGTTCGCATGCACCAGCCCGTCGGCCCGCCGTATTCCGAGACGCTCGTCCGCCGCCTCCGCGAGGCAGAGCGGGTGGCCGTGCTGACGGGCGCGGGGATCTCGGCCGAGAGCGGCGTGCCGACGTTCCGCGACCCCGACGGGCTGTGGCAGAAGTTCCGTCCGGAGGAGCTGGCCAACGTCGAGGCGTTCCTCGCCAACCCCGAGCTCGTGCAGGGCTGGTACGCCCACCGCAGGCAGATCGTCGAGACCGTCGAGCCGAACCCGGGCCACGTCGCGCTCGCCGAGCTCGAACGCTGGGTGACCCGGCGCGGCGGCGAGTTCCTGCTCGCGACGCAGAACGTCGACGGGCTCCACCGGCGGGCGGGCAGCGAGCGCGTCGTCGAGCTCCACGGGTCGATCACGCGGACCCACTGCATCGACTGCGAGGCCCCCGCCGACGCCTCCGCCGCCGAGCGCGGCGCGCTGACGTGCGAATCGTGCGGCGGGCTCGTGCGGCCCGACGTCGTGTGGTTCGGCGAGATGCTGCCCGAGGCGGCCATCGCCGCCGCCCAGGAGGCCGCGGCCCTCGCCGACGTGTACCTCTCGGTCGGCACGAGCGCCGTCGTGTACCCGGCCGCCGGGCTCCCCCAGCTCGCGCGCCAGGCTGGCGCCTACGTCGCCGAGGTCAACCCCGTCCCGAGCGAGATCGCGGGGCTGCTGCAGGAGGTCGTGCGGGGGCGCGCAGGGGACGTGCTGCCGGAGCTCGTCGCTGCGCTCTGAGGAATGAGGAACGAGGGATCAGGGACGAGCAGAACGGGCAGGGCCGATCGCCGGCCCGTCCAGCGCTATACCGATCTGACCGTCTGGAAGAAGGGAATGGATCTCGCCGACACGGTCTACGAGATCACGGCGTCCTTTCCGAAGAGCGAGGCGTATGGGCTCGCGTCGCAGCTCCAACGAGCGGCCGTCTCCATTCCGTCGAACATCGCGGAAGGTTGGGGACGCGGCCGAACGAAGGAATACGTTCAGTTCCTCCGCTACGCACGCGGTTCGCTCTACGAGGTCGAGACCCAGCTGCGCATCGCCGCTCGGCGGCAGTACATCGACTCCGTCCGCCTCGACGCCGCTTTGGGCACAGCCGACGAGATCAGCCGCATGCTCGCCGGCCTTCTCAAAGCCCTCCGTTCCTGACCTCTGCTCGCTCCGCATTCCTCACGCCTCGTCCCCCCGTGACCTTCGCCAGTCCCCTGTGGCTGATCGCCCTGCTGACCGTCCCCGCGCTGGGGTGGGCGCTGTGGCGGTGGCGGCACACGACGCCGGGCGTCCGCTACTCGGTGGCCGACGACGCGGCGGCACTGGGCGCGACCGGCTGGGCCCGACTCCGGCGGTTGCCCGACGCGCTCCTCTTGGCGGCGCTCGCGCTCGGCATCCTGGGGCTGGCCCGGCCGCAGGAGCGCGACGCGACCGTCGAGCGCTCGACCGAGGGCATCGACATCGTCCTCGCCCTCGACGTCTCCACGTCGATGACGGCCGAGGACTTCCAGCCGAACCGCTTCGAGGCCGCGAAGGCCGTCGCCGCCGAGTTCGTGCGCGGGCGGGAGTCCGACCGGATCGGGCTCGTCGTGTTCGCGGCCCAGGCCTACACCCAGGCGCCGCTGACGATCGACTACCCGTTCCTGCTCACGATGCTGCAGGAGGTCCGGATGGGGCTGATCGAGGACGGGACGGCCATCGGGACCGCGCTCGCCACGGCGACGGCGCGGCTCCGGGACTCGGAGGCGGCCTCGAAGGTGGTCGTCCTCCTCACCGACGGCCAGAACAACCGCGGGCAGGTCGACCCCCAGACGGCGGCCGAGGCCGCCGCGGCGCTCGGCGTCAAGGTGTACGCCATCGGCGTGGGCGGCGAGGGCGGGCCGCGGCGGCGTGGGCCGTTCGGCGGCCTCAGCCCGGCCCCCGAGGTCGACGAGGAGGCGCTCCGCCAGGTGGCCCAGACGACGGGCGGGCGCTACTTCCGCGCGACCGACGCCGAGGCGCTCCGCCAGATCTACGACGCCATCTCGGAGCTCGAGCGGACCGAGATCGAGGAGACCGTCCTGCTCGACGTCGAGGAGCGGTACCCGCTGTTCCTCTGGCCTGCGCTCCTCTGCCTCGTGCTCTCGATCGCGCTCTCGACGACCCGCCTCCGTGAGGTCCCCTAAACCGCCCACCTCGGCGACTCCGCGGAGGGAGCCACCGAGGCGGACGGGGGGAGCTACTCCGGCTGGCCGTAGACCTCGGCGAGCGTCGCCATGTACTCGGCGATGGGCGGGAGGCCGACCTCGGCGCGGCGGGCGTCGAGCGTCGCGTCGTCGACGGTCGCAGGAATCGAGAACGTGCCGTCGGCGGCCACGTCGGGCTGGGAGCCGTAGACCTGCGGCTCGCCGCGGCCCTTGAGCACGCGGTCGAGGAGGAGCGCGTACTGCTGGCCCTCGACTTCGCCGGCCTCGTACGCGGCCTCGACGAGCGGCAGCATCCGCTCCTGGGCTTCGAGGGTCGAGTGCTGGACGATCGACCAGACGGCGTCGACGCCGTCCGCGCCGACGAGCGCGGGCGCCGGCCAGCCGTGCTCGGCGACCACGCCCTCGACGAAGGCCAGGTTGTCGGCGTCGGTCCGCATCATCTCCATCAGGAGCTCCATCGTCTGGGGCGACGGGTTCTGGAGGCTGTCGGGGTGGAACGCGCCCCGCTCGACCAGGCGGTCGCGGACGTCCTGATCGGCCGCGTAGCGCTCGACGAGCTCGGCGCGGAGCTCGGGCGCGGCGACGTCCTGGGCGAACGCCGGGGCAGCGAGGAGGAGAAGGGTGAGGGCGGCGAGCGTCTTCATGGGTGTGGGGGCGTGGGTGGAGAGTCGGGTGGGCCGCCTCGTCAGAGGCTGAGGCGGTCGCGAAGGTCTTGGGCGCGGCGGCGGGAAAACTCGACGGCCTGCCCGTCGTCGAGGCGGACGACGAGCCCGCCGCTCGCCGCCTCGTCCACCCCGACCACGTGCCCGAGGCCGACGAGGTCGGACCGGCTCGCGCGGACGACCACGGCGGGGTCGAGCCGCTCCTCCAGCGCCGTCAGCGAGCGCGCGACGACGGCCCGCTCGCGGCGCCCGCCGGCCGAGCGGAAGTGGAGCCGCGTGTAGTTGCCGACCGACTCGAACCGCCGCACGTCGCCGATCCGGACGAGGTGCATCCGGTCGCCGTCTTTGACGAAGACGCGGTCGTCGGCGCCGAGGCGGCCGGTGGGCGCCGGGGCTTCCGGAGCTTCGGCCCGGCGCGCGGCGACGCGGGCGACGGCCTCGGCCAGCGCCGCGGGGTCGACGGGCTTGAGGAGGTAGTCGACGGCGCTCACGCGGAAGGCCCGGAGCGCGTGCTCGTCGTAGGCCGTCACGAACACGACGTCCGGCATGGGCCGGCCCGCCTCGGCGAGGCCGTCGAGCAGGTCGAACCCGGTCCGCTCCGGCATCTGGACATCGAGGAACAGGACGTCGGGCGGGGCGCCGTCGGCGTCGAGACGGGCCAGGACGGCGTCGGCCGCGTCGGCGTCGGCGGCCTCGGCGACGACCTCGACGGGCTCGGCGGCGAGGAGCGCGCGGAGCTCGCGGCGTGCGAGGCGCTCGTCGTCCACGACGACGGCGCGGAGGGGGCGGTCAGGCATCGGGAGAGG
>JAAXJP010000676.1:2085-9271 GCA_012269805.1 Rubrivirga sp. | reverse complement strand
CTTCCGGCCTCACCGCTCGTCTCCCCGTGTCCCGCTCCCTCTCCCTCCTGGCGGCGCTCATCGCCGTCGCCGCCTCCGCCTCCGCTCAGGTTCCGACCCCCGAGTCCTTTCTCGGGTACCCGCTCGGCGAGCGGTTTACACCGCACCACCGCGTGGTCGACTACGTCGAGGCCGTCGCCGAGGCGAGCCCGCTCGTGGCGCTGGCGCCGTACGGCGAGACGGTCGAGGGCCGGCCCCTCCTCGTGGCCGTCGTCGCCGAGAGCCCGGAAGCGGCGGAGCGTGCCCGTCAGAGCCAGCTCGCGGCGACGCGGGGCGAGGGCGTGCCCGAGAAGGCCGTCGTCTGGCTCAGCTACAACGTCCACGGCGACGAGGCCGTGAGCACCGAGGCCGCCCTCCGGACGCTCTACCGGCTCACGCAGCCCGAGTCGCGCGCCCTCCTCACGGACGTCGTCGTGGTCCTCGACCCGTGTCTCAACCCCGACGGCCGCGAGCGCTACGTGAGCGGCTACCGCCAGCGCCGCGGCGCCGAGCCCAACGCCGACCCCGACGCCCGCGAGCACGAGCAGCCGTGGCCCGGCGGGCGCTACAACCACTACCTCTTCGACCTCAACCGCGACTGGGCCTGGGGCACCCAGCAAGAGACCCGCGCCCGCCTCGCCCTCTACCACGAGTGGATGCCCGCCGTCCACGTCGACTTCCACGAGCAGGGCGTCGAGAGCCCGTACTACTTCGCGCCGGCCGCCGAGCCGTTCCACGCGCGCATCACGCCGTGGCAGCGCGAGCTCCAGACGCGGATCGGGCGGGCCAACGCCGAGGTCTTCGACCGCGAGGGCTGGTTGTACTTCACCCGCGAGGTGTTCGACCTGTTCTACCCCGGCTACGGCGACACGTGGCCGACGTTCAACGGGGCCGTGGGGATGACCTACGAGCAAGGTGGGTCCGGCCGGGCCGGCCTCGCGATCCGCACGGCCGAGGGCGACACGCTCACGCTCGCCGACCGGATCGAGCACCACGTCGCGACGGGGATGGAGACCGTGCGGACCGTCGCGCGCGACGCCGCCGAGGTCCGCGAGCAGTTCGCGGCCGGGTTCGAGGCGCGGCCCGAGGGCGCCCGGACGTACGTCGCGCAGGGCGACCCCGCCCGCCTCGGGGCGCTGGCCGACCTCCTCGACCTTCAGGGCATCACCTACGGATGGGCACGCGGGGGCGAGACGGCCCGCGGGGTCCGGTACGCCGGCGGCCTCGAGGCGCCCGCCGAGGCGGACCAGATCGCGGTCGAGAGCGGCGCGCTCGTCGTCTCGACGGCCCAGCCCGCCGGGCGGCTGGCGGCCGTCCTCTTTGAGCCGAACCCGGCCCTCGCCGACTCGCTGACCTACGACGCGACGGCGTGGGCGCTGCCCTACGTCTACGGCGTCGAGGGGATCGCGGCCGAGGGCGACGTACCGACGGGCGGCCCGTCCCCACCAAACGCGTCGCTCCCCTCGGGCCGACCGTACGCCTACGTCGCCGGGTGGAGCGCGCCCGGCGACGCGCGGCTGCTGGCCCGGCTGCTCCGCGAGGGCGTCGGCGTCCGGGTCGTGCCCGAGCCGTTCGAGGCCGGCGGGCGGACGTACGGGCGCGGCACGCTCGTCGTCACGCGGGCCGGCAACGCCCGCCTCGGCGACCGCTTCGACGAGGTCGTCCGCGCTGCGGCCGCCGCGACCGGCCGGCCCCTCGCGGCGCTCGCGAGTGGGTTCCTGGAGTCCGGCGTCGACCTCGGTTCCAACCAGGTCGGCTTTGTCCGCCGCCCCCGCGTGGCCGTCCTCGCCGACGCGCCCATCTCACCGACCGCGCTCGGCGAGGTCTGGCACTGGCTCGACGCCGTCGTCGCGTACCCCGCGACGCTCCTCACCGCCGAGGCCCTCTCCGCGTCCGACCTCGACGGCGTCGACGTGCTCGTGATGCCCGACGGCGGGTACGGCACGTGGCTCACGTCCGACCGCGCCGCCGCGCCCCCCCTGGGGGGCGGGGCGGGGGGCCGGCTGGGCGCCCGCGCGGGGGGGGCCACGGCGCGCGCCGGCCGCGACGGGTTCGGCCTCGACACGCGCGACGCGCCCGAGGCCGACTCGACGGCCGAGGCCCGCCTCCGCCGCTACGCCGAGCGCGACCGCCAGAGCGCGACCGGCGACGTGCCGGGCGCCGTCTACCGCGTCGCCCTCGACAACACGCACCCGCTCGCGTTCGGCTACCCGGAGTGGACCTACGTCCTCAAGCGCCGCGTCGCCCCGGCCGACTTTTTTGCGCCCGGCGACGGGTGGAACGTCGGCGTCGTGCGGAGCGGCGCGCCAGCGGCCGGGTTCGCAGGCGCCGAGGCCCAGAGCCGGCTCGAGGACTCGGTCGTATTCGGCGTCGAGGAGGTCGGCCGTGGGTCGGTCGTGTACCTCCTCGACTCCCCTCTCTTCCGCGGCTTCTGGGCCGACGGCCACCTCCTGTTCGCGAACGCCGTCTTCGGGATGGAAGCGTTTTAGCGGTTCGTGCGTATGCCCCCCATGACCGACGACTCGCCCCCCCGCAGACCCGCTGGCACGGCGCTCGCCGCCCTTGGCGTGCTCGCCCTCGTGGGCTACGGCGTGCTCGGCGCCTCGCCGGAGTACCCCGGCCTCCCGACGGCCCAGCTCGCCCTGGCGGCGCTCCTGGTCGTGACGGGCATCGCGATCCGTGAGGGCCGCGGGCCCCGGTGGATCGACTTCGCGGCCGGCGCGCTCGTCGGCGCCCTGGCCCTCGACCTCCTCAACCGGCTGATCGCCTAGCGCAGGCGCGCGCCACGCGAAGACCGGAGGAACACGCGCGCGCGCCCTTGGGCCATCCGGAGGGCTCCGCTACCTTCCGTGTCTGCCCAGAGGCCCCGATTCCGATGCAGAACGACATCCACCCCGATTACCCCTTCGTCACCGTCACGCTCGCGGACGGCACCGAGTTCACGACGCGCTCGACGATGGGGAGCGACTACAAGTCCGAGGTCGACTCGTCGAACCACCCGTTCTACACGGGCAAGAAGACGATGGTCGACACCGCCGGCCGCGTCGAGAAGTTCATGCGGCGCTACGGCAACGCGAACGCCAAGCAGGCCGTGGCGGCCAAGGAAGAAGAGGAGGCGGCGAACGCCGAGGGCTAAGCGCCCCCTCCCCGACCGATCCCCCGAGGCGGGCGGCCCCAGGCTGTCCGCCTCGGTCCGTTTGTGGACGGCCTCGCATCCGCGGACGGCTCCGCCCCGCCCGGACGCTAGGGGCGCTGGACGCTAGGGGCGGAGGAGAACCTTCCCCCGATTTTTCCGCCCCTCGATGTACCGGTGCGCCTCGGCCGCCTCGTCGAACGAGAACACGCGGTCGACGTTCGGCTTGACCTTGCCCGCCTCGGCGTAGGCGAGGAGCGTGCGGGCCCAGCCGGCGACGCGGTCGCGGGCCTCCCAGAGGTGGCCGAGGTTGACCCCGAGCACGCCGTGGTTCGCGTTCATCAGCGCGAACGGGCTCGCCCGGACCCACGGCACCCTCAGCGCCATCCGCGCCAGCGCGAACCGCCCGCCGCCCGTCACCGTCGACACGCCGAACACGACGAGCCGGCCGGACGGCGCCAGCGCGTCGAGGCTCCGCCCCCAGTGCGCCCCGCCGATCGGGTCGAGCACGAGGTCGACGCCCTCGCCGTCGGTCAGGGCGAGGATCTCCGCCACAAAGTCCTTGTGCCGGTAGTCCACCGCGTGGTGGTAGCCCCGCTCGCGGACGTAGTCGTGCTTGCCGGGCGAGGCCGTCCCGAACAGCTCGACGCCGTAGATCACGCCGAGGTCGGCGCAGGCGGTCCCGACCCCGCCCGAGGCGCCGTGGACGAGGACCCGCATCCTCTGCCCCCCCAGCTCGCGCGCGTGACGGACGCTCCCCATCACGACCATCATCTGGAACGCGGTGAGGTAGTTGACCGGGATCGCCGCGCCGTCCTCCGCGCTCACCCCCGCCGGTCGCTTGAACACGGCCACCGCCGGCGCGATCACGTGCGAGCTGTACCCGCCGAACCGCGTCAGCGCGATGACCGGGTCGCCCTCGGCGAGTCCGTCTACGCCGTCGCCGAGGCGGGCGACCGTGCCGGCCACCTCGTAGCCGACGACGGCCGGGAGGTCGGGCGCATCGGGGTACAGGCCCTGCCGCGCGAGCACGTCGGCAAAGTTGATCCCGGCCGCCTCGACGGCCACGAGCACCTCGCCGGGGCCGGGCGTGGGGTCCGGCGCCTCGCGGACTTCGAGGACGTCGGGGGCTCCGGCGCGGGGGATCCAGACCTGGCGCATACGTGAGAGGGAGGGCTGAGAAACGGTGCGGGGGTGAACGGGAACGGCACGCCTCGTACCCTGCGCCTTCCCCGCCCCCCGCGAACGCCTCACCGCGTGGCGCGTTCGGACCCGCTCGCAACACTCCAGCCCGTGCCCGACCTCAACGTCGTCCGACTCATCACCCGCAAGCGCGACGGCGGCACCCTCGCCGCCGACGACATCGAAGCCCTCGTCGCCGCCTACACGGCCGGCGACGTCCCCGACTACCAGATGGCGGCGTTCCTCATGGCCGCCTTCCTCCGCGGGCTGAGCGACGACGAGACGGTCGCCCTCACGCGGGCCATGCTCCACAGCGGGACCGTCCTCGACCTGAGCGACGTGCCCGGCCTCAAGGTCGACAAGCACTCGACGGGCGGCGTGGGCGACAAGGTGTCGCTCGTGCTGGCCCCGATCGTGGCCGCCTGCGAGGTCCCGGTCCCGATGATCTCCGGCCGCGGGCTCGGCCACACGGGCGGGACGCTCGACAAGCTGGAGGCGATCCCCGGCTTCGACGTCGGCCTCAGCATCGAGCGGTACCGCGAGGTGCTGGGCGAGGTCGGCGCCGTCCTGATCGGGCAGACCGGCGAGATCGCCCCGGCCGACAAGCTCCTCTACGCGCTCCGCGACGTGACCGGCACCGTCGAGTCGATCCCGCTCATCGCCGCGAGCATCCTGTCGAAAAAGCTCGCCGAGGGGATCGACGCGCTCGTGCTCGACGTGAAGGCGGGCCGCGGGGCGTTCATGAAGGACCAGACGCGGGCCCGCCAGCTCGCCGAGACGCTCGTCCGCGTCGGGCGCGGCTTCGGCACGCCGACGGTCGCGCTGCTCACGCAGATGGACGTCCCGCTGGGCCGGGCGATCGGGAACGGGCCGGAGACGGCCGAGGCCGTCCGCATCCTCAAGGGAGAGACGCCAGCGGGCGGGCCGTGCGACGACGTGGTCGAGGTGACGCTGGCCCTCGCGGGCGAGATGCTCCACCTCGGCGGGGCGGCGGAGACCCCCGAGGCCGGGCGCGGGCTGGCCGCCGCCGCCCTCCGCGACGGCTGGTCGTACGGCGCCCTCCAGGAGATCGTCGAGGCCCAGGGCGGCGACGTCGACGCGCTCGGCGATCCGGACTCCCTCATGGGCGAGCCCGTCGCCACCGTGACGGCTCAAGAAAGCGGGTTCGTGACCGACATCGACCCGCTCGCGCTCGGCTACGCGGCCGTCGACCTCGGCGCCGGCCGGGCCAAAAAAGAGGACGACGTGGACCCGAAGGCCGGCTTCGTCCTGTTCAAGAAGCCCGGCGAGCCCGTCGAGCAGGGCGAGCGCCTCGCCCAGATCTACACCTCCGACCCCGGCCGCGCCGACCCCGAGGCGGTCCGGGCCGCGTTCACCCTCGGCGACGTGCCCCCCGCCCCGCGCTCGCTCCTCCTCGACCGGTTCGACGGGGAGGGGTGGAGCGGGGAGGCGGCAGGCGAGGGCTAGGGAGCCGGCAGCGCGCCTCCGGCCCGCCCCGGTGACGCGCGGGCCGGCGGCGTTCCGTCCCCACCGCCCTCCGTCCCCCACCGTTCAGGCGCACAACCATTTCCCCTTCTCGCCGTACGACACGAGCCCGCGACGCGCCCCGTACTTTCCGGCGTCCGCTCTCACCCGACCCGACTGCCCCATGTGGAAGCGATTCACCCGTCTCATCAAGTCCTTCTTCGGAGGCGCCATCTCCGCGATGGAGGACCCCCGCCTGATCCTCGAGCAGAACATGCGCGAGTTAAACGATCAGGTCCCGAAGATGAACGAGAACATCGCGACGGTGAAGGCCAACGTGATGTTGCTCCAGAAGGAGCACCGGAAGTACACCGCCGAGCAGAACTCGCTCACGTCGAAGATCAAGGCGGCCATCCAGGCCGGCCGTGACGACATCGCGCAGCGCTACGCGGTCCAGCTCCAGGGCGTCAAGGAGGCCCAGGCGCGGACCGGCGAGCAGCTCCAGTTTGCCGAGCAGGCCTACGAGAAGGCGCTCCAGGTCAAAAAGGCCTTTATGCGCGAGCGCGAGAAGAAGATCGGTGAGGCCAAGGAGGCCCTCCGCGCCCACGAGCGCGCCAAGTGGCAGGCCAAGATCGCCGACACGCTCGAGCAGTTCGAGGTCGCCGGCGTCGACTCGACGCACGACGAGATGGTCCGCCGCGTGAACGAGCAGTCGGCCAAGAACGAGGCCCGCATGGAGATGGCCCTCGACTCGATCGACACGGAGGCCATGCAGATCGAGGAGGACGCCCAGGAGCTCCAGGCGGCCGAGTTGGTCAAGCAGTTCAAGCTCGAGATGGGGATGTCGGAGCCGCCGGCCCGCGAGGCCGCGCCGGCCCCCGAGCTCTCCATCCCGGAGGAGGAGGCGCCGTCGTCCGAGACGACGGTCGGGCGCGACCGCACGCGGACCGAATAGCTTAGGAGGGATGCGGGATGGAGCCATGTGGGATGGTTCCGCGTCTCATCCCTCCGTCCCACACCCCGCATCCCTCATGGACAAGGAAGAATTCGAACGGATCAAGGCCGAGGAGAAGGCCCACCTCCGCCAGCTCCGCCAGCTCAAGCAGACCCACCGCGGCGCCCAGCGGATGGCGTCGTCCGCCGAGGCGCTCCGCAACATGCGGAACGAGGCGCTCGAGAGCGAGACGGACGCCATGACCGACAAGCTCCTCCGCGACGCGGCCCACGCCGAGGCCCGCTTCGAGCTGGCCACCGAGGGCTACGCGCCGCAGACCGGCAACGCCGAGGACCTCGACCGCGAGGACCTCGCCAAGGCCGAGGCCGAGGCGCTCGTCCGCCAGATGAAGGCGGCCATGGGCGGCGGCACGCCGTCTATCGAGGAGTCTGCCC
>JAAXJP010000676.1:0-2075 GCA_012269805.1 Rubrivirga sp. | reverse complement strand
GGCCAAGACCATCGGCCGGACGCCGCCCGCCGAAGACGAGCCGCCCGCCGACCCCGACAAAGGCGCCAAGACCATCGGCCGAAACCCTGGCGCGTAGGGCGTAGCCCGTGGGACCGCTCCCCACGCCCCACGACCTACGAACGACACACCCCATGCCCGACGAGTCGATCAACTTCACGAAGGAGGCCTTCATGAGCCCGGTCAACCTGGGCTTTCTGATCCTCGCCCTCGTGATCGCCCTCCTGACGGGCGGCGTCACGGCCAACGTGCTCCTCGTGTTCGCGGCGGCCGCCGAGCTGCTCTACCTCGGCACCCTCCCCCGCAACGAGCGGTACAAGCGGGCCGTCCGCGCGCGCAAGATCGACGAGCGCCGGAGGCAGCCCCGCGACCGCGAGGTGTTCCGAACCCTCGCCAAGGACGACCAGAAGCGGTACGTCCGGTTCCGGAACATGGAGAAGGCGATCAAGGACAACTACGCCAAGCTCCCGTACTCGAGCCAGGGCCTCCTCGACGCCCACCTCAAAAAGCTCGACGGGTTGCTCGACGCCCACCTCAACCTGCTCCAGCTCAAAGAGCGCTACGTCCAGTTCGCCAAGCGGACCGGCGAGAACGACATCGTCCGCGCCATCACGGCGCTCCAGAACGAGATGCAGGGCGACCCGCCCCGCGTCCGCGCCATCAAGCAGCGGCGGCTGACGATCCTCGAAAAGCGGCTCGACCGGTTCAAGAAGGCCGGCGAGAACCTCGCCATCATCGAGGCCCAGCTCGAGACCATCGAGGACGTCACGCGCTACGTCTACGAGCAGTCGCTCACGATGCAGAACCCGGAGGAGGTCTCGTTCCAGCTCGACACGCTCATGAGCGAGGTCGAGGAGACGCAGCACTCGATGGAGGCGCTCGACGAGACCCTCGGCATGGGCTCCCTCACGGAGCTCGACTTCGAGGCCTTCGAGGCCTCGTCGGCCGGCGAGATGGGCAAGATCGAGGACCGCATCGACGCCGGCCTCCTCGACGACCTCGACGACGTGCTGGGCGACGCCGAGCAGACCGAGGCCGCCGCCCGCCGCCGCCAGCGCGAGGGGTAACGGCGGACCCCGCCGACCGCCAGGTCGCTGCCCCTTTCCCGGCCCGGAGAACGGGAGCGAGGACCGAGCAGGTCCTCGTCGTCCCGGCCGCGGCGACCGTCCCTTGCTCCTTCCCGATTCCCCATTCCTGATCCCTTGGCAGACTTCCAGACCCTCCGCGCCGAGCCCGACGCCGACGGCGTCCTCACGATCACGCTCGACCGGCCCGACGCGCTCAACGCCCTCAGCCAGCAGCTCGTGGCCGAGCTCTCGAAGGCGCTCCGCCTCGCCCGCCAGCCCGACGTCAAGGGCGTCGTGATCACGGGGGCCGGCGAGAAGGCGTTCGCGGC
The DNA here is from genome assembly GCA_012269805.1 of Rubrivirga sp. Classification (GTDB taxonomy): domain Bacteria; phylum Bacteroidota; class Rhodothermia; order Rhodothermales; family Rubricoccaceae; genus Rubrivirga. The sequence continues at coordinate 661 of JAAXJP010000676.1, read as the reverse complement.
CGGCGCCGACATCTCCGAGTTCGCGGGGATGGAGCCGCTCGATGCGCACCGGTTCGCCGCGCGCGGTCAGGCCGTGTTCAACTCGATCGAGGGCCTGCCGAAGCCGGTCGTCGCGGCCGTCAACGGGTTCGCGCTGGGCGGCGGCTGCGAGTTGGCGATGGCCTGCCACCTCCGCGTGGCGTCCGAGGCGGCCCAGTTCGGGCAGCCGGAGGTCCAGCTCGGCCTCATCGCCGGGTTCGGTGGGACGCAGCGGCTGCCGCGGCTCGTCGGCCACGGGGTCGCGGCGGAGATGCTGCTCACGGGCGCGCGGATCTCGGCACAGCGGGCCTACGAGGTCGGCCTCGTCAACCGCGTCGTTCCGGCCGAGGAGCTGCAGGCGACGGCGAGGGAGCTCGTACTCACGATCGCGTCGAAGGCGCCGGTCGCCGTGGCGATGACGCTCCAGGCCCTCCGCGCGGCCGACCTCCCACTTCCCCAAGGCCTCCAGCAGGAGGCCGCCCTGTTCGCCCAGTGCGCGGCGACGGAGGACTTCGCCGAGGGCGTGATGGCGTTCCTCAATCGCGAGACGCCGGACTTTCAGGGGCGGTAACGACTCGAAGCGGAGGCCCCCCCGTCCGCCTCGGCGCCGAGGCGGGGCCAGCCGACCCGCCTCGGCGTAGAC
>JAAXJP010000121.1 GCA_012269805.1 Rubrivirga sp. | reverse complement strand
GCCTGGAGGAGGTCGTCGGCCGAGACGACGTCGACGCGGTCGACGCCCGACGGCGTGGCGAGGCCGACGGGACCGGCGAGGAGCGTCACGCGGGCGCCGCGCCGGGCGGCGGCCTCCGCCAGCGCGAACCCCATCGTCCCGGTCGAGCCGTTCGAGAGGAACCGGACGGGGTCGATGGCCTCCCGCGTCGGCCCGGCCGTGACGAGGACGTGCGTTCCGGCGAGAGACCGGTCGGCGGTCTCCGCCGCGGCGCCGAGGCGGGAGGCGTCGGCGCTGAGCCACGCGTCGATCCGTTCCACCAGCGCCTCCGGCTCCGGGAGCCGCCCGTCGCCGACGAGGCCGGACGCGAGCTCGCCGTGCGCGGGCGCGACGACCGCCGCGCCGTCGGCCCGGAGCTGGCGGACGTTCCGCTGCGTCGCGGGGTGGCCCCACATGTCGTGGTCCATGGCCGGCGCCACGAGCACCGGGCACCGCGCCGAGAGGACGACGGCCGTCAGCATGGAGTCGCAGAAGCCGCCGGCCAGCTTCGCGAGCGTCTGCGCCGTCGCCGGCGCGATCACGATCCCGTCGGCCCAAAGCCCGAGGTCGACGTGCTTCGTCCAGGCGGTCTGGGCCTCGCCGGCCTCGGGGAACAGCTCCGACAGGACCTCGCGGCCCGCGAGCGTCGCGATCGTGAGCGGCGGGATGAACCGGGCCGCCGCGGCCGTCATCACCGGCTGGACCTCGGCGCCGGCCTTGACGAGCCGGCGCGTGAGGTCGGCGGCCTTGTAGGCCGCGATGCTCCCCGTGATGCCGAGGACGAGCTTTTTGCCTTCGAGGGACACGGGGCAGGTCAGAGACGGTCGGCCGGCCCTCGACCCGAGGCGGCTACGCGCCGTCGCCCTCGGCCGCGGTCGGGTTGCGGAAGTAGAGCTCGTCGTCCTGGAGCTCCTCGATGGCCGCGCGGCTCGGCTTCGGCTGGCGCTCGTACTCGAGCGAGATGCGGAGCTGGTCCTCGTTGGAGCGGAGCTCCTCGGCCGGGTCGAGCGAGAGGTCCTCGAAGTAGCTCAGGCGCTGGTCGAGCTCGGCCTTGGTCTTGGCCGAGAGCTGCCGGGCGCGCTTCGAGAGCACGGCGACGGTTTCGTAGAGGTTGCCGGTCGCCTCGGCCAGCTTGGCCGTGTCGAGGGTCTGGATCGCCATGGAGCGGGGGTGTGCGGTGCGCAGGAACGGGACAGAGTACGCGCGCGAGGCCGGCCGGATCGGCAAAAAACGCGGGAAGGCGCGCGGCGGCTCGGCCCGCCTGACTGCGTCGACCTGACGGTTCGGCCCCGAGGCGGGCCGGGCTCACGCCCCGCGCTGCTCCAGGAACGCCTCGACCTGGGCGACGGTCTCGGCGACGGCGGCCTCCAGTTCGTCGTTGACGACGGTGGCGTCGAACTCGTGGGCGTAGCTCATCTCCATCTTCGCCCGCTCGAGGCGCATCGCGACCTGCGCCTCCGTCTCCGTGCCGCGCGAGTGGAGCCGGTCGGCGAGCGCGGTGAGGCTGGGCGGGGCGATAAACAGCGTCCGCGCGGCGTCCCCATAGAGCCGCTTCACGTTGATGGCGCCCTTCACGTCGATGTCGAGCACGACGGCGCGGACGTCCTCGCGCTGCGCGATCCGCTCGACCTCCTGGCGGAGCGTGCCGTAGAACCGGCCGGGGTAGACCTCCTCGTGTTCCAAAAAGTCGCCGGCGGCGAGGCGCTCGCGGAACGCGTCGGGCGAGAGGAAAAAGTAGTCGACCCCGTGGCGCTCGGCGGGTCGCGGGTCGCGGGTCGTAGCCGAGACGGAGAACTGGAGGCCGCCGACCTCAGCCATCAGACGTCGGGCGATCGTCGTCTTGCCCGCGCCGCTCGGCGCCGTGAGCACGATGAGGTTCATAAGAGGCAAGGGGGATGAGGCATGAGGCAAGGGGCGAGGAGCCTCATGCCCCCTTGCCCGATGCCCCTTGCCTCAAACAACGTTCTGCACCTGCTCACGGATCTTCTCGAGCTCCTCCTTCATCGAGACCGAGAGGCGCGTGAGCTCGGCGTCGTTGGCCTTCGACCCGATCGTGTTGACCTCGCGGCCGATCTCCTGGGCCAGAAAGTTGAGCCGTCGGCCGACCGGCTCCGCCTCGGCAAGCGCCTCGCGGAACTGGTCGAGATGGGAGCGGAGGCGGACCGTCTCCTCGGTCACGTCGAGCTTGTCGGCGAGCAGGACGGCCTCGGCCTCGAGCCGGCCGGGCTCGAGGTCGGGCCCGGCGGCGAGGTCGGCGAGCCGGTCGCGGAGGAGCTGGC
>JAAXJP010000329.1 GCA_012269805.1 Rubrivirga sp. | reverse complement strand
CCCATGGACGCCCCCGCCGGCCCCGTCACCCGACTCCTGTCGGACCACGCCGACGCGCCCGACCTCGTCGACCGGCTCGTGCCCCGCGTCTACGACGAGCTCCGCGAGGCCGCGCGCCGCCCGCTCCGCCGCGTCGGGCCGCAGACGATCCACACGACCGAGCTCGTCCACGCGGCCTACGCCAAGCTCGTCAGCTCGGCCCGCGTGCCGGCCTCGAGCCGGGCCCACTTTTTCGGCGCCGCCTCGCGCGCCATGCGGCAGGTCCTCGTCGACCGCGCCCGCGCCCGGACAGCCGCCAAGCGCTCGGGCGGCCGGCGCGTCACGGTCGACTTCGACCGGGCCGACCTCGGGGACGATCCGGCCGAGGAGATCCTCGCCGTCCACGAGGCACTCGAGCGCCTCGCCGAGTTCGACGAGCGGTCGGCGCGCGTCGTCGAGTGCCGCTTTTTCGGCGGCCTCACGGAGCCCGAGACGGCTGAGGCCCTCGGCGTCAGCGAGCGGACCGTGACGCGCGACTGGGCCGACGCGCGGGCCTGGCTCCGGGCCGCCCTCCGCGCGGAGGCGTGAGCGACGGCGGGGTCCGGGACTGGGATCCGTATGGGGGAGCATCCCCCCCGCCCCTCATGATCACCGACCCCGACCGCTGGCAGGCCGTCCGCCGGCTCCTGGGCGACGCACGCCAGCTGGCCCCCGCCGCGCGCGCCGCGTGGCTCGGCCGCGCCGTCGACGACCCCGAACTCCGCGCCGAGGTCGCCGCGCTCCTCGCCGCCGACGACGACACCGGCGGCTTCCTCGTGACGCCGGCCGCCGACCGCGCCGCCGACCTGTTCGCTGACACCGACGACGCCTACCTCGGGCGCCGCGTCGGCCCGTGGCGGATCGAGGAGCGGATCGGCGAGGGCGGGATGGGCGTCGTGTTCCGCGCCGCCCGCGCCGACGCCGACTTTGAGCAGGAGGCCGCGCTCAAGCTGGTCGGCCGGGGCCTCGCGCCCCGCGCGCTCCTCGACCGGTTCCGGCGGGAGCGGCGGATCCTCGCGCGGCTGGAGCACCCCGGGATCGCCCGCCTCCTCGACGGCGGCCTCAGCGAGGACGGCCAGCCGTACTTCGCCATGGAGCTCGTCCGCGGCGTCCCGCTCACGGCCTACGCCGACGAGCGCGACCTCGACGTTCGCCAGCGGGTACGGCTCCTCCGCGACGTCGCCGAGGCGGTCGCGGTGGCCCACCAGAACCTCGTCGTCCACCGCGACCTCAAGCCCTCGAACGTCCTGGTGGTCGAGGACGCCGACGGCCGGCCGAGCGTCAAGCTCCTCGACTTCGGCATCGCCAAGCTGCTCTCGGAGGACGAGGAGGACGGGACGCTCACGGCGACGGCGGCGCTCATGACGCCGGCGTACGCCGCGCCCGAGCAGGTCACCGGGGCGGCCGTCACGACGGCGACCGACGTCTACGCGCTCGGCGTGCTCCTCTACGAGCTGTTGGCCGGCCGGCGCCCGCACGACCTCGGCCCCGGCGCCGCGCCGACGGCCGTCGTGCGGGCCGTGTGCGAGACCGAGCCGCCCGCGCCGTCGGCCGTCGCCCCGCCCGCCCGTGCGCGGGCGCTCCGCGGCGACCTCGACACGATCGTGGGGACGGCGCTAGCGAAGGAGCCCTCCCGCCGCTACGTCTCGGCGAGCGCGCTCGCCGAGGATCTCGGGCGCCACCTCGACCGCGTCCCCGTCGCGGCCCGGCGCCCGACGGTCGGGTACCGCGTCAGGTCGTTCGTGCGGCGGCACCCGGTCGGGGTCGGCCTCGCGGCGCTCGCCGTCGTGTCGCTCGTGCTCGGGCTGGCCGGGACCGCGTGGCAGGCCCACGCCGCGGCCGTCGAGCGGGACCACGCCCGGACCGAGGCCGAGCGGGCCGAGCAGACGGCCGACTTCCTCCGCGACCTGTTCGCGGCGTCGGACCCGCTCAACCCGGAGACCGAGGGCGACACGCTCCGGGCCCGGACGCTCCTGCTCCGCGGCGCCGCCCGCCTCCCCTCCGAGCTGGCCGACCAGCCCGAGGTCCGCGCCTCGCTCCAGCGGGAGATCGCGGTCAGCCTCCGCAACCTCGGCCTGTACGCGGCCTCCGACTCGCTCCTCCGAGAGGCCATCGCCCTCCAACGGGAGACTGGCGACCGAGCCGAGCTGGCGGCGTCGCTCTACGAGCGATCGCTCACGCTCGACCGCCTCGGCGATTACGACGGGACGACCCAGACCGCCGCCGAGGCCCTCGCCCTCCGCCGCGCCGCGCTCGCCCCCGACGACCCCGACCTCGGGCGCGCGATGGACTGGATGGCGACGGTCCACGAGTGGAACGGCCTGCCCGACTCGGCGCTCGCGCTCGAACGCGAGGCCATCGCGCTGCTGGAGCGGGCCGTGCCCCCCGGCGACGACCGCCTCCTGCAGGCCCGCCACAACCTCGGCTGGATGCTGGTCCACCAGGGGAAGCCCTCGGAGGCGGTCCCGGTCTTGGAACGGACTGTCGCCGACGCGCGCGCTTCGAACCCGGACCACCCGGAGATCCCGGCGACGCTCACGGAGTGGGCGATCGCGCTTCGCCAGCTCGACCGGCTCGACGAGGCCGAGGCGCTCTACGACGAGGCCCTCGCTGCGCAGCGTGCTCGCTTCGGTCCCGACCACGCGACGGTCGGCGTCACCCTGTCCAACCGGGCCCGCGTGTCGCTCGAGCGGGGCGACCTCGACGCGGCGGAGTCGGCGTATCGCCAGGCCCTCAGCATCTTCCGCGCGCGGTTCGGGCCCGAGGCGTACAACAACGGCGTCGTGCTGACCCACCTCGCGAGCATCGCACGACGTCGTGGCCGGCTCGCCGACGCCGAGCGGCTGGTCCGCCAGGCGCTCGCCATCCACAACGCGGCGTTCCCCGACGGGAGCGAGTTTACGGCCAGCACCCAGATCGAACTCGGCCGCGTCCTCCAGGCCCGTGGGCGCACCGAGGCGGCCACACCCCACGTCCGGGCCGCGCTCTCGATCCGGGAGGCCCAGTACGGGCCCGACCACAGCACGACGACTGAGGCCCGCGACCTGCTGGCCGCGCTGGTCGACGGCTGATTGACTCCGAGCGTGATCGGCGGCCGGCAGTGCGCCGCCGAGCCTTGCCGTCAGCTACGGAGAGCGTTCCGCAGGAGCCCGTCCACCGCCCGTCCCGGGCGGTGGAGACGGTGAGGGTCCGCGCCTCCGCGTCGACCCCGCGCGCGTCGGGGGAGCCTCGAACCGCTCGCGCACCCGGACTCGGGCTTCCCGGACGTGGACGCCGTACCCTCACGCGCCGGCGTCGAGAAGGCGAGGCCGGCGGCCATCTGGAGCGAGGGGAGCCGACGCGTGGGGGCCCAACGAGGTGGGCCGCCCGCCCCGCCCGCCTCGACGCCGAGGCGGGCGGGGTCGCGCTATCGCTTGAGGTAGAGGTTCCGCATCTCGTACGGCTTCGAGATGTGCTCGTCGGTGATGTCGTCGACGAACGCGATGGCCTCGCCGGTCGACTTCATCTCGGGCCCGAGCTCCTTGGTGACCTCCGGGAACTTGTCCCACGAGAAGACCGGCTCCTTGACCGCGAAGCCCTCCAGCGACGACTCCAGCTCGCCCGCCTCGCGGAAGGATTGGAGCTTCCCGCCGAGCATCAGCATCGTCCCGATCCGGGCGACGGGGACGCCCGTGGCCTTGGCCACGAACGGGACCGTCCGGGACGCCCGCGGGTTGGCCTCGATGACGTAGACCGTCTCCTTCCCCTCGCGCGTCTGGACCGCCAGCTGGCAGTTCATCATGCCGACGACGCCCAGCCGCTGAGCGAGGGCAGCGACGTACCGGCGGATCGTCGCGTCGGCCTCGTCGGAGATCGAGAACGGTGGGAGGACGGCCGTCGAGTCGCCCGAGTGGACGCCCGCCGGCTCGATGTGCTGCATGACGCCCGCGATCCAGACCTCGTCGCCGTCCGAGAGACAGTCGCAGTCGATCTCGACGGCGTTCTCGAGGAAGAGGTCGAGGAGGATCTCGTTGTCCGGGAACAGCTTGAGGATGTTGGCGACGTACTCGGCCACCTCGTCCTTGTTGATCGCGATCCGCATGCCCTGCCCGCCGAGCACGTAGCTCGGGCGGATCAGGATCGGGTAGCCAATGTCCTCGGCCACGGCGACGGCCTCCTCAACCGAGTGCGCGATGCCGTAGGGCGGGAACGGGATCTCGAGCTCCTTGAGGATCTCCGAGAACTTGCCGCGGTCCTCCGCGAGGTCCATGTTCTCGAACGGGGTCCCGAAGATGGGCAGCCCGTGGTCGACGATGTCGCGGGCCAGCTTGAGCGCCGTCTGGCCCCCGAGCTGGAGAATGATGCCGTCGGGGTCTTCGAGGTCGATGATGTCGGCGACGCGCTCCCAGAAGACCGGCTCGAAGTAGAGCTTGTCGGCGATGTCGAAGTCGGTCGAGACCGTCTCCGGGTTGCAGTTGACCATGATGGCCTCGTAGCCCATCTCGCGCGCGGCGAGGACGCCGTGGACGCACGAGTAGTCGAACTCGATGCCCTGCCCGATCCGGTTCGGCCCGGACCCGAGGATGAGCGCCTTCTTGGCCCCGCTCCGCTCCGACTCCGACTCGCCCTGGTCGTAGGTCGAGTAGAAGTACGGCGTCTGCGCCTCGAACTCGCCCGCGCACGTGTCGACGACGCGGTACGTCGGCCGGAGGCCGAGGCCGAGCCGGTGCGCGCGGACCTCCGCCTCGGTGCTCTCGACGAGCTCGGCGATCTGGACGTCCGAGAACCCGTGCTGCTTGAGCCCGAGGAGCGCGTCGCGGCCGAGGTCCTCGAGGCGCTGCCCGCGCGTCTCGGCCTCCAGGTCGACGAGGTCGCGGACCTGGTGGAGAAACCACGGGTCGATCTTGGTGACGTCGTGGACCTCGGCCACCGACGCGCCGAGGCGGAAGGCGTGGCGGATCTGGAGGAGCCGGTCCCAGTACGGCCGCGCGAGCCGCTCGCGGACGACCTGGCGGTCGGGGAGCTCGCCGTCGAGCCCGGCGTGGCCCTGCTCCAGGCTCTGGAACGCCTTCTGGATCGACTCGGTGAACGTCCGCCCGATCGCCATCACCTCGCCGACCGCCTTCATCTGGGTCGTGAGCTCCTCGTCGACGCCCTCGAACTTGTCGAAATTCCAGCGGGGGATCTTCGTCACCACGTAGTCGAGTGCGGGCTCGAAGCAGGCGCTCGTCGTGCCCGTGACCTCGTTGGGCAGCTCGTCGAGCGTGTAGCCGACGGCGAGCCGCGAGGCCACCTTCGCGATCGGGTACCCCGTCGCCTTCGAGGCCAGCGCCGACGACCGCGACACGCGCGGGTTGATCTCGATCACGATCATCCGCCCGTCCGCCGGGTTCACCGCAAACTGAATGTTGCAGCCGCCGGCGAACGTGCCGATCGAGCGCATCGCCCGGATGGCCGCGTCGCGCATCCGCTGGTACTGCGGGTCGGTGAGGGTCTGCTGCGGCGCGACCGTGACCGAGTCGCCCGTGTGGACGCCCATCGGGTCGAGGTTCTCGATCGAGCAGATGATGACGACGTTGTCCTTGGCGTCGCGGAGGAGCTCGAGCTCGTACTCCTTCCACCCGAACAGGCACTCCTCGATGAGCACCTCGTGGACGGGCGAGAGCTCGAGCCCGCGCGTCACCTTCCGGTCGAACTCGTCCTCGGTCCAGACGATGCCGCCGCCGGCGCCGCCGAGCGTGAAGCTGGGCCGGATCACGATCGGCTTGAACCCCCGGATGCCGTCGGCCCCACCGGCGAGCTCCTGCGTGATCTCCTTGGCCTCGAGCAGCGACTTGGCGACCCGGCTCCGCGCTTGGTCGATCCCGACCGACTCCATGAGGTCGCGGAAAGCCTGCCGGTCCTCCGTCGTGTGGACCGCGTCGATGTCGACGCCGATGATCTGGATGCCCTCTTTTTCCCAGTACCCCTCCTGCTGGAGCTGGTCGGCGAGGTTGAGGGCCGTCTGGCCGCCCATCGTGGGGAGCACGGCGTCGGGCCGCTCCGTTTCGACGATCTGCTTGATCGACTTCGGCGTGAGCTCCTGGAGGTAGACCGCGTCCGCCGTCATGGGGTCGGTCATGATCGTGGCCGGGTTCGAGTTGACCAGGATCACGCGGTAGCCCTCGTCGCGGAGCGCGCGGGCGGCCTGCGTGCCCGAGTAGTCGAACTCGCAGGCCTGACCGATCACGATGGGGCCGGAGCCGATGAGGAGGATGGACTCGATGTCGGTGCGCTTGGGCATCGGGGAGGGATGCGGGAAGGGGGAACGGGACGGGAAGAGCGCGGGGCCACCGCGCGGCAGGTCCCGCTAGCTGGCGGAGAAGCCGCCGACGGTCTTTTTGTCCTCGCGCTCGAGGACGACGAGGCAGGCGAACTGGGCGGGCGCGGTCGCGCCGCCGGTGCCACCCATGGCGGAGGTCGACGTGATCCGCCAGTCGTCGTTGAGCAGGGCGGTGAGCTCGTCGAGGGTCTCGTTCGGGTGCGTCGGCGCGTAGTGGACGACGACGACCTTGCGTTCGGTGGCCATGAGAGGGTGGGTCAGCCCGCCTCGGCGCCCAGGCCGGGCGGGTCGGAGACGTGCGTGAAGGTGAAGGCCTCAGACGGCGGGCCGTGGGCCTGGAGGTGCTCGAGGGGCTGCTTGGCCTCGTCGGGCGAGGGCTCGTGGCCCTCCGCGATCCACCACAGCGCGCAGTGCGGCCGGCCCAAGGCCGAGAACCCCTCGGTCCGACGCTTGACGTAGTGGGCGTGGCCCGACCGGTAGGTATAGTCGCGGAGCGCCTCGACCGAGCGCCACACGCTCAGGTCGATGAGGATCTGGCCGTCGTCGAAGACTGGGATCGCGAGTGCGTTCCCCACATCGCCCTGGAGCCGCCAGCCGCCCCCCGGCGACGCCTCGGCGAGCCGGTTCATCGGATCGACGGCCCGTGCGAACTCGGCCATCACGGCCCCGTCCATGGGGCCGAGCGGGCGGGCGACGTGGACCTGGGCGAGGCGCATGGGCTAGGAGTCCCGACCGACGGGCCGCCAGAGGACCGGCTTCACCGGCCGGCCGCTGACCGTCTCGAGGAGCAGCGCGATGTAGGCCCCCTCCGTCAGGTCGAGCGCCGCAGCCTGCGCCCGGAGCGACGCGCCGGCGAGCGCGGTGACCGACGTGAGGTCCAGCCGCCAGTCGCCGCGCTCGCGGGCGAAGGCGAACGCGACCTCGGGGACGGATTCGCCGTCGACGGCGAGCTCGGCGCGCGCGGAGTCCCCGGCGACCGTGACCCGCCCGAGTCGCTGTCGGCGGACCGAGGACGGGGAGATCCACCCCTGCTCCACCCCGTAGACGAAGGCGGACGCACCGTCGAACGCCCGCAGCGTGTCGGGCGGGACGCGGTGCCGGAGCGTGAGCACCATCAGCTCGTCCAGGAACGGGAGCGAGGCGACGGCCGCGGAATCGGCGTCGAGCGCGAGGTCGACCGACTGGCGGTAATAGTCCACCGTGCGGGCGTCGACGGCGTCGAGCGCGGCGGCGCCGTCGCGGGCCAGGACCGCCTCGCGGTACCGCTCGAACGCGGCGCGCACGCGGTCGGCCGGCGTCTGAGCCGCAGCGGGGCTGACGAGGCCCTGCGCGAGGGCGAGCAGCAGGACGCACGCGCCCCAGCGCGACGCGAAGAGGGTCGGGCTACGCATCGGGGCTGGCCTCGACGGGGTCGGCGGACGGCTCCGGTACGGCCGGCGGGGCCGGCGCCTGCCCGTCCATCAGCGCGACGAACTGGTCGAAGAGGTAGCGGCTGTCGTGCGGGCCGGGGCAGGCCTCGGGGTGATACTGGACCGAGAACCCCGGGAATCGGAGGAACTTCAGGCCCTCGACCGTCTGGTCGTTGAGGTTCCGGTGGTCCACCTCGGCGACGCCGTCGAGGTCGGCCTCCTGGACCGCGAACCCGTGGTTCTGCGTCGAGATCTCGACGTGGCCCGTCGTCAGGTTGAGGACCGGGTGGTTCGCCCCGCGGTGGCCCACCTTCATCTTGTAGACCTCCAGGCCCTCGGCCAGCGCCATCAGCTGGTGGCCGAGGCAGATCCCGAACGTCGGCGTGCCGCTGGCGATGACTTGGCGGGCGAGCTCGACCGCCTCGGGCATCGCGCGGGGGTCGCCGGGGCCGTTGGAAAAAAAGATGCCGTCGGGCTCCCAGGCCATCACGTCGTCGAACGGCGTGCCCGCGGGGAACACGCGGACGGCGCAGCCGAGGTGGGCGAACGACCGGAGGATGTTCCGCTTGACGCCGTAGTCGAGGACGGCCACGCGACGGGACGGCTGGCCGTCCCGCTCGCCGCTCGGGGCGAAGTCGTAGGGCTCGCCGGTCGTGACGCGGCTGGCCAACTCCAGGCCGGCCATGCTCGGGACCGCCTTCGCCTTGGCCACGAGCGAGGCGTCGTCGAGGTCCTCCGTCGAGATCACGCAGTTCATCACGCCCTTCTCGCGGATGTGGCGGACCAGCTTCCGCGTGTCGACGCCGGAGATCCCGACGAGCCCGTGGCGCTCCATGTACGCCGCGAGCGTCTCCTCCATGGCGCTGTTGGACGGGTCGCGCGAAAACTGGCGGACGACGAGGCCGGCGACGTGGGGGCGGTCGGCCTCCGTCGCCTCCTCGAAGGCGCCGTAGTTGCCGATGTGGGGGTAAGTCATCAGCATGACCTGCCCGGAGTAGCTCGGGTCGGTCAGGATCTCCTGATACCCGCTCATCGACGTGTTGAAGCAGAGCTCGCCGGCCGTCTCGCCGGCGGCGCCGACGGACTGGCCCTCGACGACGGTGCCATCTTCGAGCGCGAGCTTGGCGGGGAGCGGAGTGGGCATGGGCAGGGGGTACAAAAAAAGCCCTCCGAAAAACGGAAGGCTCAACGGCGGCGGGGCCGTACTGAGTGAGGCGAGACGGGCGAAATCCGGGGGGCGGGCATGGCGTCCGACGGCTCCGCCCAAGCTACGTCCGGCCGCGGGGCGCGGTGTGAGCCCGGCTCACTTTCACATGGCGTTTGCGGGGAGCCGGGGCGAGGGACCTGCGGAATGGCCTCCGAGGGTGAGCGCCAGGCGCGTATCCTCGCCCTCGCCCGTTCCGCTGCCGTGCCCGCCGGACCGCCCCCTCTTCCCTCCCGACGCGACCGCGGCGCCCCCACGCGGGCGTTGGCGGCGCTCGCGGTCAGCCTCGCGGCCGTCAACGCGGTGTTTCTGCTCTGGCCCGACTTCGACGTGGCGCCGGACCTCGCGCGCGACGTCGCGCCGAGCGAGCAGATCGTGCTGGAAG
>JAAXJP010000065.1 GCA_012269805.1 Rubrivirga sp. | reverse complement strand
GAGGTCGAGCCGTTGGGGCTCGACCACGTCCCCCTCGCCTGAGGACCGTCCGCACGCCTGACGTAGGCGCGCTCGGCTAGCCGCCAGCGCCGCCCCGTGTGGACCCGCCGTGTCTGTGGAGACACGGCCGCTACCCCGCCCCGCCCGGCCGCCGCCGGACGCGCACGCTCCCGTGCCGTCCGGGCCGCCCGTCGGGAGTCCCCTCCTGTAGCCGGTCCTCCGTCTTGTTCGATCGCATCGTCGCGTTCTCGCTCCGCCAGCGGGTCCTCGTCCTCTTCGCCACCGCCGGGCTCGTCGCCGCCGGGCTCTACGCCGCCACGCGGCTCCCCGTCGACGCCGTCCCCGACGTCACCAACAACCAGGTCCAGGTCCTGACGCAGGCCCCGGCCCTCAGCCCGCTCGAGGTCGAGCGGTTCGTGACGGTCCCCGTCGAGCTCGCGCTCAAGTCGCTCCCCGACCTCGTCGAGCTCCGGTCGCTCTCGCGCCAGGGGATCTCCGTCGTCACCGTCGTCTTCGAGGACGGCGTCGACACCTACTTCGCCCGCCAGCTCATCCTCGAGCAGCTCCGGGGCATCGAGTCCGAGCTGCCCCCGGGCACCGAGACGCCCGAGCTCGGGCCGGTCTCGACCGGCCTCGGCGAGGTGTTCCGGTACACGCTCCGCGACACCACCGGGCGGTACTCCCCGATGGAGCTCCGGACGATCCAGGACTGGATCGTGCGCCGCCAGCTCCTCGGGGTCCCCGGCCTCGCCGAGGTCAACTCCATCGGCGGCTACCTCAAGCAGTACCAGGTGCTCGTCGACCCCGAGCGGCTCGCGGGCTACGGGCTCACGCTCCGCGAGGTGTTCGACGCGACGGCCGAGGCGTGCGGGAACGCGGGCGCCGCCTACATCGAGACCGGGCCGGAGCAGCTCTCGGTCCGGACCGACGGGCTCGTCCAGAGCCTCGACGACCTCCGCAACACGGTCGTCGCCACGCGCGGTGGGACGCCCGTCACGCTCGGCGACGTGGCCGAGGTCACGCTCGGCCCCGCCATCCGGTTCGGCGCGGCGACCCAGGACGGCGAGGGCGAGGTCGTGACCGGGTTCGCGCTCCAGCTCAAAGGAGCCAACGCCCGCGTCGTCGTGTCGGCCGTCAAGGACCGGATCGACGAGATCCAGGCCGCGCTCCCCGAGGGCGTGACCATCGAGCCGTACTACGACCGGACGGCGCTCGTCGAGCGGACGATCAAGACGGTCGCGAAGCACCTGGCCGAGGGCGCGCTCCTCGTCATCGTCGTGCTCCTCGTCCTGCTCGTGAACCTCCGGGCCGGGCTGGTGCTCGCGAGCGTGATCCCGCTCGCCATGATGTTCGCCTTTATCGGGATGTGGATCACCGGGACCAGCGCGAACCTCATGAGCCTCGGCGCCATCGACTTCGGGCTCGTCGTCGACGGCTCGCTCATCATCGTCGAGAACGTCCTGCGGCGGATCGGGGTGATGCAGAAGGAGGGCGGAAGGCTCTCGAAAGAGGCGTTCCGCGACCTCGTCTACGAGGGGACGCTCGAGGTCCGGAAGGTGGCCCAGTTCGGCGAGGTCATCATCCTCGTCGTCTACCTCCCGATCCTGTTCCTCCGGGGCATCGAGGGCAAGCTGTTCACGCCGATGGCGCTGACGGTGAGCTTCGCCCTCATCGGCGCGGTGATCCTCTCGATCACCTACGTGCCCGTCATGTGCTCGCTGGTGTTCGACCCGAGCAAGCCGGTGAAGCACTCGCCCATCGTGGACTGGCTCCACAAGGTGTACCGCCCGCTCCTCGACCGCGCGCTCGCGATGCGGGCCGTCGTGGTCGGCGGGTCGGCCGTCCTCTTCGCCATTGCCATCGCCAGCTTCGGCGGGCTGGGCGCCGAGTTCGTCCCGCGCCTGGACGAGGGCGACGTCGCCGTCCAGATCATCCGGCTCCCGAGCGTGTCGCTCACCGAGTCCGTCGAGATCGCGGGCGACGTCGAGCAGCGCCTCATGGCCTTCGACGAGGTCGAGACCGTCGTCGGCAACACGGGCCGGGCCGAGATCTCGACCGACCCGATGGGCGTCGAGATCACCGACGCCTACGTGATCCTGAAACCGAAGGACGAGTGGCCCGAGGTGGACGGCGACCGCCGGACGAAGCCCGAGCTGGTGGAGGCGATGCAGGAGGCGGTCGAGGACGTCCCGGCCGGCGTCCAGTTCTACCAGCCCATCGAGATGCGCACCAACGAGCTCATCGCGGGGGCGCGCGGCGACGTCGTGGTGAAGATCTTCGGCGAGAGCTACGACGAGCTCACGCCGCTCGCGGAGCAGGTCCAGGCCATCGTCCAGGAGACGCCCGGCGCGACGTCGGTCTCGATGGACCAGACGACCGGCTCGCCCCAGCTCGTCGTCCGGCCCGACCGCGCGGCGCTGGCCCGCTACGGGCTCACGGTCGAGGCCCTGAACCGGATCGTCCAGACGGCCGTCGGCGGCGCCGTCGCGGGCGAGGTGTACGAGGGCGAGCGCCGGTTCGACCTCGTCGTCCGGTTCGCCGAGGGCGCCCGGTCGAGCCCGGCCGCCGTCGAGGCCCTCCCGGTCGTGACGCCGACCGGGGCGCAGGTCCCGCTCGGCGCGCTCGCGGCCGTCGAGGTCACGTCCGGGCCGGTGTCCGTCTCGCGCGAGGAGGGCAGCCGGTTCGTCTCGGTCCAGTCGAACGTGACCGGCCGCGACCTGGCGTCGTTCGTCGAGGACGTCCAGGAGCGCGTGGCCGCCGAGGTCGCACTCCCGCCCGGCTACCGGGTCGACTACGGCGGCCAGTTCGAGAACCTCGAGGCGGCCACGGCCCGGCTCTCGCTCGTGGTCCCGCTCGCGCTCGTCCTCATCTTCGTCTTGCTGTTCCAGACGTTCGGGTCGATGCGGCTGGCGGCCATCATCTACCTCTGCGTCCCGCTCTCGGTCGTGGGCGGGGTGGGGATGCTCTACCTCCTCGGCCTCCCGTTCTCGATCTCGGCGGGCGTCGGGTTTATCGCCCTCTTCGGGATCGCCGTCTTGAACGGGCTCGTGATGGTCGGGGCCATCCGCAAGTTCGAGATCCACGGGCTCCCCCGCCGCGAGGCCGTCCTCGCCGGCGCCGACGAGCGGCTCCGCGCCGTCGTCACCACGGCCACGCTCGCGGGCGTCGGGTTCACGCCGATGCTCCTGGGCAGCGGCGCGGGCGCCGAGGTCCAGCGGCCGCTCGCGGCGGTCGTGATCGGCGGGCTGGTCACGAGCACGGTCCTGACGCTCTTCGTGCTCCCGACGGTCTACGCCTGGTTCGGCTCGGGGAACGCCCCCGACAAGCTCCCTGGCGCAGACGACGTCCAGGCCGACCTCGACCGCTCGATCGACGCCGAGATCGGTTCGGACTGGGCGCCCAACGCGCCCGCCGTCCGCGAGGCCGACGCGGAGGCGCACGGCCACGACGGGCACGCAGGCGACGGCCACGACGCGCCGGAGCCGTCCGAAACCCGGCGCCGACCGGGGGCCGGACCGGCGCTCGGGCTGGTCCTCGCGCTCCTACTGGGGGCGGGGTCCGCGCGCGCCCAGGACGTGGGCGGCCCGGCCACGCCGCTCACGCTCGCCGGGGCTCTAGAGCAGGCCGAGGCCGTCGCGCCCGAGCTCTCGCTCGGGACGGCCGCCGTCGCCCGTGAGGCGGCCCGGCGCGAGAGCGCGGGCATCCTGCCCGCGACCGAGTTCTTCCTCGGCGTCGACCGCGTGCCCACCATCGACGGCGGGTTCGGCGGGACGGAGACGGCCCTCGGCGCGGCCCAGTCGTTCCGGCTGCCGCAGTACTACCGCGCCCAGCGCGGGGCGGCCGACGCGCTCCTCCGCCAGGCCGAGGTCGAGCGCAGCGCGCTCCGGCGGGGCGTCCGGCTCCGGGCCGCGCTCGCCTACGTCGAGGCCGTCGCCGCCGACGCCCGGCTCGCCCTCGCCGACTCGTCGGTGGCCGTGGCCGAAACCTTCGCGACCGCCTCCAACCGGCGGCAGGAGCTGGGCGCGGCCGGCGCGCTCGAGCCCTTGCAGGCCGAGGTCGCCCTCGCCCAGGCCGTCCGGCTCCAGGCCGAGGCCGCCGGCGAGGTCCGCCGCGCGCGGTCGGCCCTGGCGACCTATCTCGCCCGGCCCGACCCGCTCGCGCTCGCCGACGCGCTCCCCGAGGCGACGGCGGCCGACCTCCCCGACCTCGACGCCCTCGCGGCGACGGGCGCGCTCGACTCGCTCCTCGTCGCGGCCAACCCCCGGCTCCAGGCGGCCGAGGCCGCCGTCCGCGTCGCCGAGGCCGAGGCCCGCGCCGTCCGCACCGAGCGGCTCCCGTCGTTCGGGGCCGAGGCCGCGCTCCAGACCGAGGGCGGCGCCGTCGGCTTCCTCGGGGGCCGCGTCGGCGTGGCCGTCCCGCTCGCCCGGCTCGCCAACGACGCGCCCGACCGGGCGGCCCAGTCGGCCGTCGAGGTGGCCCGCTTCGAGCGCGATCGGCTCTTGGTCGGGCTCGCGGCCGACCTCCGCCAGCGCGTGGCCTCGCTCCGGGCGGCCGTCGCCCAGGTCGCCCTCTACCGCGACCGGCTCGTGCCCCAGGCCGAGCGGGCCTACGCCATCGCCATCCGGCTCCGCCGCGAGGGGGCCGCGAGCTACCTCGAGGTCCTGCAAGCACAGACGGCCCTGATCGAGACGCGGGCCGACGCGCTCGACGCCCGCGCGAACGCCGTCCGCTTCCGCACCGAGGCCGACGCCCTCCTCAACCCCGACTTCTAGACCCATGCCCCGCTTCCTCCTGCTCCTCGCCCTTCTCGCCGCCCCGCTCGCCGGGTGCGGCTCCGACGCCGACCATAGCGGCGACGCGCACGCGGGCGAGCCCGCCGCCGCCCACGGCTCCCACCCCGGCGACGAGCACGCCGACGACGACCACGAGGTCGGCGACCACGCCGCGGGCGTCGCCCCCGGCCGGACCGCCGACGACCACTCCGACGAGCACGCCGACGACGACCACGGGTCGCCCGACCGCTCTTACTAGCCCCGTTCCCCGACCCACGGGACCCCAACTCCGATGAACCGACTCCCTCTCTATTCCCTCCTCTTGCTCCTTGCCGCCCCGCTGGCGGGCTGCGGCTCGGACTCCGAAGCGGCCTCCGGCGAGGACGACCACGCGGGCGAGGCCCCAGGCGCCCACGCCGACGAGGGCGCTGGCGAAGGCGCCGAAGACGAGCACGGCGACGAGCTCACGCTGACCGCCGAGCAGGCCGCCGCGACCGAGATCGAGACCGAGACCGTCCGGGCCTCGGCGCTCGCGGCCGAGGTCCGCGTCCCGGCTCGGATCGTCCCAACCGAGACGGGCCAGGCCCAGGTCGGCGCGCTCGTGGACGGCCGCGTCGTCCGGCTCCTCGCCGCCGAGGGCCAGGCCGTCCGCCGCGGCGCGGCCGTCGCCGTCATCGAGAGCCCCGAGGTGGCCCGGCTTCAGGGCGAGTACCTCCGGGCGCAGGCCCGCGTCACGCAGGCCCGCCAGCAGCGCGACCGGAGCCAGCAGCTCGCCGCCGAGGACCTCATCTCGCAGACGCTCCTGGAACAGGCCGTCGCCGACGCCCAGGCGGCGGAGGCGGAGGCTGCCGCGCTCGCGGGCGAGATCCGCGCCGAGGGCGGGTCGGCGCCGGGCCATCCGGGCGCCGTCTCGGGCCGCGTCACGGTCACGTCGCCCATCTCGGGCGTCGTCTCCGAGCGCCAGGCCGAGCTGGGCGCCTTCGTCCAGGCCGCCGCCCCGCTCTACGAGGTCGTCGCGCCGGGCCAGGTCTACGCCGACGCGAGCGTGGACCCCGACCTCGCCTCGTCCATCCGCTCCGGCGACGCCGCCGTCATCGAGGCGCCGGGCGGGCGGCGGTTCCGCGGCGTCGTCCAGTTCGTCGGCGCCGAGGTCGCGGGCGAGACGCGGACGGCGACGGTCCGGCTCCGCGTGACGAACGCGACGGCCGAGCTCCGGCCCGAGACGTTCGTGACGGTCTTGTTCGACGTCGAGGCCGGCGAGGGCGCCGAGGCCGGGCGGACGGCGATCACCGTCCCGACGGAGGCCGTCGACCGCGAGGGCGGCGACGCCTACGTCTGGGTCCCGGTCGAGGGCGAGCCCCGGACGTACGCCCGCCGGGCCGTCCGGCTCGGGGAGGCGACCGGCGACCGCGTCGAGGTCCTCTCGGGGCTCGAGCCCGGCGAGACCGTCGTGACGGCGGGGGTCTTCGCGCTCAAGAGCTTCCAGAGCCGCGGCGAGCTCACAGAACACGACCACTAAACCGATGAAGCGGACTACCACCCTCCTCCTGGCTGCCGCGGGCGGCGCGCTCCTCTGGCGCCGCGCCCGGCGCTCGGCCGACGACCCCGACGGGGGCGTCCTCGACGCCGACGAGGCCCGCGCGCTCTACGACCGCCTCGCGCCCGTCTACGACGGCGTCGCGGGCGCCTACGCGCTCCTCGGCGCCCGGCGGCTCCACAACCGCGCCGTCGGGGCGCTCCGCCTCCGGCCGGGCGACACCGCCGTCAGCCTGGGCTGCGGGACCGGCCCGAACCTCGGACCGCTCGCCCGCGCCGTCGGCCCGACCGGCCGCGTCGTCGGCGTGGACCTCTCGGCGGGGATGCTGGCTCAGGCCCGCGACCGCGTCCGCCGCCTCGGCCTCGATAACGTCGAGCTGGTCCGAGCCGACGTCCGCGAGTTCGCGTTCCCCGAAGGGCTGGACGGGGTCCTCGCCGTGTTCGCGCTCGAGATGGTCCCGGACTACGACGCCGTCGTCGCCCGCGCCGTCGCCGCGCTCCGGCCCGGCGGGCGGATCGCCGTCTCCGGGCTCCGCCGGCCCGACGGCTGGCCCGAGTGGGCCGTCCGGCTCGGCGAGCTCGTCAACCGGCCGTTCGGGGTGAGCCGGGCCTACGAGTCGTTCCGGCCGTGGGAGGCCGTCCGCCGCCACGCCCGCGAGGTCGCGTACCGCGAGGCCGTGCTCGGCGCCGTCTACCTCTCCGTCGGCGAGGCGCCGTCTCCGGACGGTCCGCCCCGCCAACACCGCGAACCGTACGCATGAGCACCTGGGTCTGGGGAACCGTCTTGCTGGTGGCCGCGACGGTCTCTCACTGGGGGGCCGAGCGCCTCGCCAAGCCGCTGCACAAGCTGACCCGCCAGTGGGGGCTCACGGCGGCGGCGGGCGGCGCGCTCGTCGCCCTCGTCACGGCCGGCTCCGAGATCGGGATCAACACCACGAGCGCGCTCCGCGACGTGACCGACATCGGGCTCGGGATGTCGCTCGGGTCCAACGTGCTCGCCATCCCGCTCACCGTGACGGTGGTCTACCTGGCGACGCGCAAGCGGCGGCTCGGAGAGGAAGAGGGCTCCGACGACTCGGGCTCCGACGACTCGGGCTCAGGCAGCGAGGCGGGAGAGGGTGCCGACGAGCACCGCCGCCACGTCGAAAACCACTTCCTCCCCGTCGCGAAGGAGACGGTCACTGTGCTCACGCTGCCCTACTTCGGGCTGCTCGCGCTCGTGGCCGTGCTCACGCTACCGGCGCCCTGGCGCGGGCTCCAACCCATCGACGCCGTGTTCCTCCTCGCCGGGTACGCCCTCTACCTCGCGCAGGCGCTCAAACGCGGAAAGGAGGAGGGCGAGAAGGGCTCGTGGTCGCGCAAGGAGGTCGCGCTGGCGGTGGCCGGCGTGGCCGCGATGGGCGTGGGGGCCTACTTCGTCGTCCGCGCCAGCGAGAACATCGCCTCGGGCCTCGGGCTCTCCGAGATCGTCACGGGCCTGTTCATCACGGCCCTCGCCACGGCGCTCCCGGAGCTGTTCGGGGCGTGGAGCATCGCCCGGAGCGGGCAGGTCACGGCGGCCACGTCGAGCGTGATCGGCGACCACGCCGTCACGATGACCGTCGCCCTCGTCCCGCTCGCCCTGGTCACGCTCCCGATCGAGGACCTCCGGCTCTTCTCGGTGAACCTCGCCTTCGTCGCCCTCCTCCCGGCGGTCTACGCCGCGCTCATCCACTGGGGCAGCGACGAGCACGGGTTCACGAGGGGGCAGGTCGTCGCCCTCGACGCCACGTACCTCGTCTACCTCGCCGTCATGTTCCTGTGGGTCCTCTGACCCCACCTCCACCCGTGAACCGGACCGCCTACCACGTCGAGAAGATGGACTGCGCCGCCGAGGAGCGGCTCGTCCGCATGGCGCTGGCCGACGTCGAGGGCGTCGGCCCGCTCCGGTTCGATCTCCCGGCTCGCCGCGTGGTCGTGGTCCACGAGGGCGACGCCGCGCCGGTCACGGACGCGCTCACGGGCCTCGGGCTCGGCGCCCGCCAGTCGGGCGAGACGGAGTCCGCTACCGAAGCGGACCTCGTCCCCGAGACGACCGGGACCGAGGAGCGCGGCCCGCTCCGGATCGCGCTCGGCATCAACGCCACGTTCTTCGTGGTCGAGTTCACGGCCGGGTTGCTGGCGGGCTCGATGGGGCTCGTCGCCGACTCGCTCGACAACCTCGCCGACGCCCTCGTCTACGCGCTCAGCCTCGCGGCCGTCGGCGGGGCCGTGGCCCGGAAGAAACAGCTCGCTCGGTACAGCGCCTACCTCCAGGGCGGGCTCGCCGTGTTCGGGCTCGCCGAGGTGGTCCGCCGGTTCGCGGTCGGCGGCGAGGCGCCCGACGTGGCGACGATGATCGTCGTCGCGTCGCTCACACTCTTGGGCAACGTCGCAACGCTCCTGGTGCTCCGCCGGGCACGGGGGGGCAGCCCGGGCGAGGCCCACGTCGAGGCAAGCTGGATCTTTACCTCGAACGACATCAAGGTCAACGGCCTGGTCATCCTCTCGGCCCTGGTCGTCTGGGCGACCGGCTCGGCCGCGCCGGACTTGGTCGCGGGCGCGCTGGTCTTCGTCATCGTCGCGAACGGCGCCCGGCGCATCCTCGCGCTCTCGAAGTAGGCCCCGTTCCCCACTACCCCATGTACGAGCTCCTTCCTCAGACCCAGAACGACGTCCTCGGCGTCCGCCTCGGCGGCGCCCTCACCGGCGACGACTTCCGGGCGCTCCAGGCGGCCCTCCAGCGGGCGAGCCGGGACGGGCCGGTCCACCTCCTCGTCCTCGCCGACGACCACCACGGCCCGGCCGAGCCCGGGGCGGCGTGGGCCGACCCCGCCGACGCGCCGGCCCGGCCCGTCGCCGTGGGGCGGCTGGCCCTCGTCGGCGACGGCGAGTGGCACACGTGGACGGCGTGGCTCGACCGGCTCCTCGCCCCGGACGCCGTCCGGTCATTCTCCGAGGTCCTGCTCGCCGAGGCGTGGGTCTGGGTCCGAGACGGCGACGCCCCTCCC
>JAAXJP010000616.1:1447-2310 GCA_012269805.1 Rubrivirga sp. | reverse complement strand
CGTGGGGGGCCAGCTTTTCCGAGGGCGCGGGGTTGGGGCCGCCCGGGCCCAACGCGGCACGCCGGGCGGCGAGACGGGCCGCCTGCCGCGCCCGGTCGGAGCGGGACTGAGCGAGCCGCTCGGATGCGACGGCGAGCGCACGGAGCCGACCGGCCCAATGGCCGCGTAGCGCGGCGTCGGCGCGGGCGGCGGCGTGGGCCTCGGCGTCGTAGGCGAGCCCGACGAGCTCGTCGTCCAGCAGGGCGCGTTCGGCCCGAAGGTCGGGGTTGAACGCCTCCCCTTCGATCGTCCGCTTGAGCGTCCGGGCCTCTTCGCGAAGCGCCTCGAGCCGGGCGCGCTTGGCGTCGGCCCCGGCCGCCCGGTCCCTTGCGGTGGCGAGGGCACGCGCGGCGGCCTCCCCCGCCTCGACGGCGGTCCCGAGGCGGACGAACTCGGCGCGGAGCGCGTCGCGCTGGGCGACGACCTCATCTCGCTTCGCCGCCACGGCCCGGACCGCCTCGGCGGTCTCCCGGAGCTCGGCGTCGTAGCCGGCCAGCACGTCGGAGCGGTGGGCCTCGGTGAGCGCCGTCCCGCACGTGGGGCACGCGTCGTCGTCGGAGGCCTCGAGTTTCTGACGCCGCGCCTCCACCCGCTGGCGGTCGGCAGCGAGTGCCTGGAGGCGCCCGTCGAACGCGCCCACGGCCCGAGACGCCTCGCTCCCTTCCGTCTGAAGCTCTTCCCGCCGTTTGGCTGCCGCCTCGCCCCAGACAGCACCAGGCATCAAGTCGAGCAGGGCGCGTGTCACCTGCCCGTTCCCCCCCGCAAGGCAGGCGAGGGCGAGTCCCTCGAGGATGGCCATGTCGTTGGCGAGGAACCGGTGATGG
>JAAXJP010000616.1:0-1437 GCA_012269805.1 Rubrivirga sp. | reverse complement strand
CTCCTGGACCGCTGCCTCCAACGCCTCCGTGTCGACGGCGTCGACGGCCTTCATCTCCTCGGCAACCCGCCGGCCCTCCTCCACGATCCGCGCGAGCGATCCTTCGAGCGCCCCCTTGTCCGCCGCCAGCTGCTTGTCGATGGTCTCGATGCGCCGCTCGATCGCCTGGCGCCGGGCTGCCGCGGTGTCGAGCGTCTTGAGCCGCTCCGCCGCCTCGACCGCCTTGGCGTGGGCGGCCTCGGTCTCGGCCTGTCCGTCGCGCGCGTCGCGGTCGGCCTCGATCTGTCGGTCGAGGGAGGCTAGCGCGCTCTCGAGCGCGACGATCTCGGCCCGCGCGTCCGCCGTCCGTTGCTGCATTTCGAGGCGGAGCGCGTGGCGCTGGCCGTCGATCCCCCGGAACAAGCCGGCCTTCTCGTCGAGTTGCGTGCGCTGAGCGCGGAGCGCCTCGTACCGTTCGTGGTCGGCCTCGATCTCCTGGGCCGTGGCGAGCAAGGCGTCGGCGGCCTGGATCTTCGCGGCGATGGCGGCGTCCTCGGCGGCGAGCTTCTGGCGCCGCGCCTCCAGCTCGGCGAGCGCCTCCGTCAGCACTTCCGCCTCGCGCGCGGTGGCGTCCAGGTCGCTGAGACGAGCCGCCGCATCAGCGACACGGGCGGCCGCCGCGTCGAGCTCGGCCTTGGCCGCCTCGACAGCTGCCGCGACCGCCTCCTTCTCGGCCTGCCACTCGCCGACCGGTTCGAGCGCCGCGTCGAGGCGCGCGACCTCGGCCTCGAGCGACGACGCCCGCTCCCGGAGCCGGCTCCACCGTTGGCCCGCCTTTGCGGCCATGGCCTCGTAGCGGCCGAGCGCGAGGATCTTGCCGAGGATCTCTTTCCGCTCGCCAGGCTTCTTCTTGGTGAACTCGTCGCTCCGCCCCTGGAGCAAGAACGTCGAGTTGATGAACGTCTCGTAGTCGATCCCCACGCGCTCGTCGATCACGGCCTGCGTCGCTCGGATCGACTCCGCCGTGAGCGCCCGCCAGTCGTCGCCGTCGCGGACCTGGAATTCGAGGCCGGGCTTCGACGTCTTCCCACTCGCCGACTGCGTGTAGGTCCGCACGATCCGAAGCTCGGCGTCGCCGGTTCGGAACGTGAAGTCCACTTCCATCGACCGCGTGCCGATGCGGAGGAGCTCCTCGTCAGGCTTCCGCGCCTCGCCGGACTTCCGCGCCTCGCCCCAGACCGCCCACGTCATCGCGTCGAGAAGGGCGCTTTTCCCCTGCCCGTTCCCCCCCGAAAGGCAGGCGACGTGGATTCCCTCGAGGTCGAGGACGGGCGCGTCCTCGCCGTACGAGAGAAAGTTCGAGAGCCGGAGGCGGAGCGGGATCATGCGGAGGCAATAACAGCAGTCAAGCTAGGCACGGCAGGCGACGGCCCCGTGGCAGGGGCCCCACGCGACGGG
>JAAXJP010000713.1 GCA_012269805.1 Rubrivirga sp. | reverse complement strand
GGCCGGGGCCCCGCGTGAGACGAGCGCACCCCGTTCTACTGCAACAGGTGCGGAGCGAGCGCGTCGGCGTCACCCGCCATGTCGTCGCCGAGACGAGCGATGGGCGGCTCGCGGCGCCGACCTGCCCTGCGGGCGGGCGGAACAACCTCGCCCGGCTCCCAAACGCGGCGGGCGGCGCGTAGCTACATCGCCATCCCGCCGTCGACGCAGAGGACCTGGCCCGTCACGTACGACGCGGCGTCGGAAAGGAGGAAGAGGACGGCCGCGGCGATGTCGTTGGGCTGACCGAGGCGCGCGAGCGGGATCTGGCCCATGAGCTTTTCTGCCGCCGGGCCGAGGTCGGCCGTCATGTCGGTCTCGACGTAGCCCGGCGCGATCACGTTCGCGCGGACGCCGCGGCCCGCCAGTTCGCGCGCGAGGCTCTTCGTGAACCCGATGAGTCCGGCCTTCGACGCGGCGTAGTTCGCCTGCCCCGCGTTGCCCATCACGCCGACGACCGACGAGATCGTGACGATGCTCCCGGCGCGCTGCTTCATCATCGGCCGGTAGGCCGCCTTCGCCACGTGGAACGCACCGGTCAGGTTCGTGTCGATCACGGCCTGCCACGCCTCGGCGTCCATCCGGATCATCAGCCCGTCGCGCGTGATGCCGGCGTTGACGACGAGCCCGTCGATGCTCCCCCACGTGTCGAGGACGGCCTGGACGGCGGCGCCCGCGTCGTCGGCGGAGGCCGCGTCGGCCCGGATGCCGAGCGCGCGGTCCTCGCCCAGTTCGGCGACGAGGGCGTCGGCGGTGTCGGACGAGGAGCGGTAAGTGAACGCGACGTTCGCGCCCGCCGCCGCGGCGGCGTCGACGATGGCGCGGCCGATGCCGCGCGTGCCGCCGGTGACGAGGACGGTCTTGCCGGAAAGGTCGAGGGTCATGGGTCGAGAGTCAGAGGGGCCCAGAAGATCGCACTCGCTTCCGCCCGCTGCCTCCGCCTCGGCGCCGAGGTGGGCCTACCCGGCCTCGGCGCGCGCCTTCACCACCTCCAGGATCGTCGACTGGATGTCGCTCATGAGCCGGTCCGTCCAGAGCCGAGTGTAGGCGTTGAACCGCGTCGAGAGCCGCTGCTCGCTCGTCAGGTGGAGCACGACGCGGCCGGGCGCGACGGGCTCGATCTCGTAGCGCCCCCTCAGCACGTCGAAGTAGCGCCCGCCAACGGCCACGTGCTGGTCGAACGTCGTCGAGGGCACGGCGCTGGCGTCGATCGTGAACGCGAGCGCCTCGTCCTCCTCCCACTCGGTCACGCGCTCGACGAACGTTACGCCGCCCTCGAACGTCGCACGGCGGACGGCGCCAACGCCCTCGCCTTCCAGCACCGCCGCGATGGGCCGCGGGAAGCCGAGCCGGTAGGCGAGCGAGCCGCCCAGTTCGTCGGGCCGGATCGGCGGGACCTCGCGGATCTCTCGCCACACGGCCGCCGCGTCGGCCTCGATCTCGATCACGTCGTGGACCGTCCGCGTCTGGACCGGGTCGGGAAACTGGTTCTCGACCGGCGCGACCACAATCGGCAGCGCCGCCACCGCGAACGCGAGCGGCGCCGTCGGCCGGCCAGGGCGGCGGACGAGCTTGCCGACCAGCCCCCCGACCGTCGCGGCGACGAGCGCCGCCGGGAGCCACACGACGACGCAGATGAGCCCCTCCCACGCGAGCAGGAGCGCCGCGAGGAGCATGAGGAGCGTCGGCGCCCACGGGGCGAACGACGCCGACGCCCAGCCCGGCTCCGACTCGACCTGGAGGACCGTCAGCGCGCCCATCGCGAACGGGACGACGAGGACGAACGCCGTGGTCATCACCCCGAAGAGGGCCTCGAACATCTCGAGCGCGAACCCGATGCGGAACAGGACGCCGTAGCCCAGCCCGATCGCGACGGGCGCGATCCACCGGCGCCAGCCGGGCACGTCGTCGGGATCGGGAGGCGGCGTCTCCATGCCGGAGGATAGCGCCAGCCCCCTCCGCCTCGGCCCCGAGGCCGGCTAGGTGAGGGCCTCGATCTCGGTGGCGGTCCCGGCCTGCTGGGTCTCCGCGTCGCGCCCGAGCGTCCGCCGGACGAGCCCGGAGAGCACCTTGCCCGTGCCGACCTCGACGAACCGCTCGGCGCCCTCGGCCTGCATCCGCTCCAGCGACTGGGCCCAGCGGACCGGCGCCGTGAGTTGGTCGAGCAGCCGGAGCCGGATGGCGTCGGGGTCCGTCGTCGGCTCGGCCGTCACGTTGAGGACGACCGGGCACGACGGGACGAGGACGTCGATGGCCTCGAGCGCCTCCTTC
>JAAXJP010000663.1 GCA_012269805.1 Rubrivirga sp. | reverse complement strand
TCACACCCGTAGAATCTACCGTAACCACACAGATCTCTTCATCGTTGTACGGGAACGGAGCATCCACAAAGAATGATGCGGAGTCTTGACAGCCATTCTCATCTGTAACAATGAGGTCATAGTAACCGTAGCCTACTAGTACGTTCTGAGTAGTATCACCGTTTGACCAATCAAAGTTGTAATTACCTGTTCCACCAGAAACAGTAATGCCGATATAACCGTCAGCATTCTGAGGACAACTAGCGTTTAATATAGAGTCTTGGGTAATCACCAATACATCCGGTTGGAAAACCGAGTCTTGTACCGTGAATGAACAACCATTAGCATCAGTAATGATAGCTGTATATGTACCGGCTGTCACTGCATCAAGTGTATCATTAGATGAAATAGAGTACCCTGAACTTCCAGTGAAACTAGAGCTACATGAACTGAAGTAATTAGCCGGTAACGTAGTGTCGCCTGCAACCACATGAAGTCTTTCAAACAATGTTAGATTCTGAGTGACACCACAACTTACAGGAACGACTTCTGACGTTGATCCATTGAAGAATCTGTATTTAATGCTGTCACCAATATTGAAGTATGCCGTTGCTTGGTAGATGCTATCATCATAAGTAACCATATCCAATACTTGACCTGAACCAAGTACAAGATCTACTCCCAATGGATCTACAGTTTGATTGGTCATATCTACTCTGAACGTTACACCCAAAGCGCTATTGATCTGACCACCGTTTGAAGAAGACCAATTAACCGTGTAAGGTCCTGATCCACCAGCAACATTAACGTTTACCGTTCCATCGGTTCCTCCGTTACACGATAAATCCGTAGCACTAATCGTCGCCGTCAATACATCTGGCTCGACAATACTATCCCCGACTGTAACGCTACATCCATTGTTATCCGTAATAACAACACTGTAGTACCCTTGACCTATGCTCGATAGATCCTCGGTCGTGTCTGAAGTATTCCATGCAAACGCGTACGGCAATGTTCCACCTTGAACACTCACATCGAAGCTTCCATCTGTGGCGCCGTTACAACTTACATTGTTTCCGCCAGCATATGCACTCAACACATAGGTCGCAACTAGACTATCAGGCTCTGTAATCAGTACAGTCAAACTGTCTGTACAACCCTTGTCATCTACAACTACCAACGTATACTGTCCTGCAGCAACATCGCTTAAGTCTTCCGAAGAAGCGCTCACGCCGTTCCAACTATACGTGTAATTTCCATTACCGCCTGTCACCGTAACGAATACATCTGCATCGTCCGCATCCTTACACGTCACATTTGAAATACTGTCGAGCGTCAATACCAATGGCGCAGGCTCTACTACAGTATCTACTAACAAAACACTACAACCGTTCATGTCGGTGATAGAAATAGAGTAATCTCCTGCTGCAAGATCGCTGAAGGTTTCACTTGCGCTTAGGAATGCCCCGGCGTATGCCGTACCACTTGTAGCACATGAGCCAAATCCGGTTACCATTACAGTGGTATCGTTAGACCCTAGAATCAACTCACGCTCAAAGAATGTGTTGTTCAATACACCACAAGAAGATGGAACCAACTCTGGTACAGATCCATTGTAATATCTATAGTAAATCGTATCGCCCTGACCGGCCGAAACAGTGGCCATGTATACGTCGCTCATACCATTCGAGGTCATTGTCAAAGATTGACCCGAACGTGTTACCAACTGAACAGTACCAACATTTGAAATGCCACTCATATCTACTCTGAAGGTAACATGGATATCGTCCATTGACGAACCTGTAATTGTCGTGCGCTCCATTAAATATGGTCCTGACCCACCAGCAACATTAACGCTGACAGTACCGTCTGTTCCTCCGTTACACGATACATCCGTAGCACTAATCGTTGCCGTCAATACATCCGGCTCGACAATACTATCCCCGACTGTAACGCTACATCCATTGTTATCCGTAATAACAACACTGTAGTACCCTTGACCTATGCTCGATAGATCCTCGGTCGTGTCTGAAGTATTCCATGCAAACGCGTACGGCAATGTTCCACCTTGAACACTTACATCGAAGCTTCCATCTGTGGCGCCGTTACAACTTACATTGTTTCCGCCTATATATGCACTCAATACATAGCTGGCCAACAAGCTGTCTGGTTCTGTTACCGTTACCGATAAACTATCCGTACAGCCCTTGTCGTCAACAACTACCAACGTGTAAACACCTGCAGCTACATTCGATAAGTCTTCTGATGAAGCAGTAACTCCGTTCCAGCTGTAGCTGTAATTTCCATTACCGCCCGTCACTGTAACCGATACACTTGCATCGTCCGCATTCTTACACGTCACATCTGAAATACTATCCAGCGTCAATACCAATGGTGCAGGCTCTACTACTGTATCTACTAACATCACACTACAACCGTTCATGTCGGTGAACATTTGGTAGTAAATATCAGAGGCAAGCCCAACTATACTTCTAGATGAAGTAACGTAGGCTCCCGAACGTGCTCCACCATAGGTAGAACATTCTGAGAACCCTACCACTGCTAGTGAAGTGTCGCTTGTTCCTGCAGTAAATGTTCTTTCTATTACACTTACAGCATTATTGATACCACATGAAGGGTTCACTGTCTCAGCTAAAGACCCGTTGAAGAATCTATACATGATCTGCTCTCCAGGAGACATAGTCAATGTCACTCTATAAACAGTGTCGTTTAATGCAGCAACTGTATTCATTTGATACGAGCCCCCTCCATTACGAATGAGGCGAATACCTGACACATCTGGGCTGGCACCTCTTAGATCGACCTGGAATGTAACGTTTACACTGTCTGGAGTGGTTCCGTTTACACTAGACCAATTTGTCACATACGGTCCTACGCCACCACTAACACTGTAAGTCAATGCAGCAGTTGAGTCTCCGTAACAGAATAACTCCTGCTGAGTAGAAGTAGCAACTAACTCTAATGGCTCAGAAAGAACCGCGGATGTAAATACTTCACAACCCATTGTATCGGTAACTTTCAGTGAGTAGTTCCCTGCTCCAATGTTTGAACGATCCTCTGTCGTAACAGAATCTGTCCACTCGTAAGTATATGGCAGCGTACCGCCGTTCACATCTACTTGAATAAACCCATCTGTATTGTCATTACAACTGATCTCAAACCCTCCAACGTAATTTGAAGTGTAGTTAGTTGCTGTTAACAATTGTGGTTCTGTTAAGGTGAATGAAACACTATCAATACATCCATTATCGTCCTCCACAGATAGAGTATACAAACCAGCAGAAAGCTGAGAAATATCAATATCTGCAACGGTAGATCCATTGAGCTTGTATTCGTTTCCTCCTGCACCGCCTACAACTGTAGACCAAACAGCACCATCGGCGCTTTGGTAACAATCTAGATTCTTAGTTGAATCCAGTGTTAATACCAATTCATCTGGCTGTTCAATTCTAACAGTATCTAAAATCTCACAACCATTACTGTCCTGTGCAGACACATAGTATGTACCGATAGGTGCAAACTCAAGATCTTTACCTGTAGACGTCCAAGTATTTGTAGAATCTGTCCATGAGTATGAGTAGTTTCCTACACCTCCAGCAACAGCATACGTCGCCATACCATCATTACCGTCGTAACACTTGACATCTTCAACAGATGTCAATGAATATGTGAATAATGGAGGTTGACCGACTGCAACTGAGCTTACAGATGTACAGGTAAACGTATCAGTAACAGTCAATACATAAGTTCCCACAGCAAGAGAATCTGTAATACTAAGAGAATCTCCATTGCTCCAAGAATATTCGAAGCCACCTGATCCATTAACTGTTGGTACAATCTGTCCATTTGACTCACCAAAACACAATACATCAGTCGCTGTCAATGTAATCTCAGGAAGTGGCGTCTGAATCAAATTCACGACCTCAGAAGTAGCTCTACAACCAACTGAATCTGTAATGGTTACATAATATCCAGTAGTACCAGTGGCAATAGAGTCAATGATTAACATTGAATTACCTATCAACTGAGATTCTGAACTTTCTGTCTGAGTACCACAATTTGCCGAAAAATTCGCCATTACCGTCCCTAAAGAGGTCGACGACGTATTCGAATATGACGACAAGGTATCTCCGTTTTGCAACACGTGAAGCCCTATTTCACTAATATAGCTGCCAGTGCTTGATACTACAATAGAATATGCATTTCCAGTCGGAACTGATATAGTATCAAAATATTGGCTTCCAGAGTTGAAGTTAGCTCCAATAGTAGCCAATACAACACCGTTACCGTCCATCAATTGGGCCACATTGTTATTCCATCCATCTCCGTAAGAATCTGTCAAAACCAATTCGATGCTGCACGAGTCTTCAACAACTTCCGCTTCTTGACCTGAAATATTCCATTCATAGTTCGCGTAACCTGGAACTGCGCTGATCATTAATGAATCGAATACTCCATAACAATATTGTAGCGTATCACTAACGGCTAAGAGAGTATTAGGCGCTGGGCTAACTTCAATGAAGACGCTGTCTGAAACAAGCTCACAGTTAGTCGTGTCAGTCATGATTACACTGTACCAGCCCGTAGAATCAAGAGTGATAAAGTTTCCTGTGCGGCCGTCGCTCCACAAGAATGACATGTCGCTAGAGATGTCGTTATCATCTATGAGCGCCTTAGCATATAGCTTATCGCCAGCACATACTCTATCGTGAGGCGTACGGCCATTGTTTACGACAACATTTGAACCACTGATAGTAGTATCTAATACACTAAATCCATCCACAGCCATCTCACTTCTTGGACCTCCAATACCGGCGGTACCCTTCACACGAAGCTGAACTGTTGTTCCGACAAATGAACTTAGATCGATGTATCCTTTGTGCCAATTATTACCTTGATTACCAGATTTAGAGAACATAGTGATCCAGTAATTCGTCCCTTGACTTACATCTCTTACTTGGATTTCTAAATCTCCCATCTGATCAATATTCAATACAGTAGCGTAGCCGTCGTACATGTGGTAATAGAACTCGATAAATGGACTCTGAGCACCCAAGAGATCAATACAATCGCTGGTTAAATACGCAACCTTGTTATCGTCAGAATTAGCTCCTGCTCTATTAATAAAGAAGTATGTACCTATAGAATCGCCAGCATTTCTAATAGTATCGTTAGTAGGCCCTGAGAAATCTGTATCCGTAGGTCCGATGTTTGCGATCCAATCTAGATCATCATCGTCTGATTGATTCCAAACTACCAGTGAATCCTCGAAGTTGTTCGTGTACGGCAACAGATTCACAACTGTACATCCACTATTACCTGCTTTGGCATCACTATCCGTAGAGGTCAGTACCTCACCGTTTAGTTCTACAAGGAGATCCGGTGGCGTGTTGACAACAACGTTCACGGTATCGTATCCTGGACAACCGTTAGAAGATGCCGCTGAAACAATGTAGGTTCCGCTAGTAAATAGCTGTGCCACTTGCTCTGAAGAGCCGTCGTTCCATGTATATGAAGCGAACCCAGTACCTGCGTCAGCAAATACCGTATCTCCAATACAGATTACAGAATTTGAAAGCACGATATCGACTACCGGTGTAGTATCCAAGGCAACATTAAACGTATCTGAATACATGTAACATTGTGATGCCGCATCAATAGCCAGTAAGAAGATGTCTGCCGGCTGATCTAAGTACTTAGAAATCGTTGTGGTATCTGCTACTCCATCAACGTACCATTGGTATTGATCGTAATCATCCGTGGTGTTTAACACGGAGAAATCACAAACTCTGATAGTATCCGCAACTTCAACTTTATCAATACCAAATCTTACGTTTGGTCTCCATGATGAAGTATTCGCGCTTCCGTAAATACCATAGTTATCATATTCTGAAAGCGTTAGTGTAATTCCAGAGTTGACTTTGTTAAGCTTAACCTGAGTCATAGACCCATAATTGAAGTTGTCGTATTGGACATCAACAACTATGTTATTCACACCGTCCCAAGCCCATGGGGTGTTCAAATTGTGAGTAACCCAACCAGCAGTTGGTGAAAAGGCAGAAACTTGATATACTAAATCAAGATTGTTCTCGTAATACGACAATTGTTGCTGTGTCGTATGAGACATTCTAATCTCGAATTGCTGAACTATAGAACCAGCAGATTCCACTTCAAACCCTAGACTGTTTATGGTCGTGTTTTCTGTTAAACCTGCGCTTTGCAGCTCGCTCGCACTGATAATAAACTGAGTACGACCTTTCTTATAGTTAGAACCATATGGTTTTGGAACATCATAACCGTAGTAATAGAAGTTATCTGGATTTTCTTCATCACCTAATAAGTAAGAAGTTACTTGAGGTGTTTGAGCAGATGAAACCACATTTACATTAGAAGCAAACACATTAGGTTCATAAACCACATAAACCTTGGCTGTATCATAATTGTAACATCCATTGGTGTCAATAGCGGTTAAGAAATAATTCTTTGACTCCGATTCATTTATAGTTTGAGTCGTTTGAGAATTAAACCCATCCTGTGTTTCCCATAGGTAGCTGATGTAGTCACTTCCCGCGTCAAACGTTACTTCATCGCCAATACAGATACGTACATCTGCGTCATCTAAAACAATAGTTCCAGCTTTGTTGATAGAAGAAGTAATCGCCAATGGACTCAATTGGTTTACCTCAGAAATAGTATCGGTGACTGTGTAAATACAACCATCGCTTGTTACCGTAAAGGTGTACACACCTGTGTCCAAATTATTGATGGCGTAAGAACTTACCGAGTTTTGATTCGGATAAATCCAGTTAACAGCATACTGACCATTTCCACCAGTTACCGTCGCAGTCAATTCTCCATCTGCATCACCAGCACAGAAAATTGGCGTTTTGTCAATGAAAATATTCACTGAGTCTGCCTGTTGTACCTCAACCTCCGCATAGGTCGAATCTCCGTTAGCATCAACAGCATAACAACCGTAAATCCCTGAGAAAAGATTAGCTATTGTTACCGGATTATTGGCAGATTTGTTCGTGAATGAAGTCGTCCCGGCAATAGGATTCTGAGTTGGGTTCAAACTCACGAAATAGTAATCGTAAGGAGCCGTTCCTTGTTGCGCAAGCGCCTGTATTGTTGCAATAGAATTTGCACAGGCTGTGTTGTTAACCACTGTAAATCCTACACCAAATTCAGGGCTACTTATATCCGACTCAATTGCACCCAAATCTGGTTGCGTACCCACTGAATCTGGACGAATGGCTCCATTGTAGTCATATACTGGGAACACAGGCCCAGTAAATGACGTCAAGCCGGCACCAATTGCAGAAGTGTTCCCAGAAGGAGTGAAATCTCCATTCCCAGCATCAACGAATGTGAATGGCCCGTCGACAAAGTTTGACGATGTCAAACCTGTATATGTATTGCCTGACTGGTAGCTATTCGCTGTATCCTGCTCAAGGTATACCACAGAATTACCTCCGTCTATAAGCGACATGTGAGAAGTTAATCTACCCTGATCGTACAATACAATCTGATAAGTCTCTGTTCTATCACCTGCAATGATAGAATTCCACAGCTGCGCTTCAGCATTAGATTCTACTCTTAACTGCGTATTCTTATATGTGCCCCATGCATTTGACTTCTCTACGTTTCCTGCGATTGTTGAATGGATAAAGTTTACATCACCTCCTTCTACATAAAATCCAGGCGTGTTATTCGCTTCATTACCGTAGAAAATAGAATTAACAACGTGAAGCTCTGAAGATGAGTTGTAGCCTGTAGTATAAACAGCACCTCCTTCATATTCTGCTACGTTTCCTGTAACTAACCAGTTTTTCCAAGTAATGACTCTACCTGCGTTTGCTAAATAAGCATACACTCCGCCACCGTAGGAAGTTGCGGTATTATTCCTAATAATGAAATTCGAGAACTCATTTTCATAGTTACTAGATGTCCAGAAGTAGTTGTTCAAGTAAATACCACCCCCATGCTGCGCGGTATTATTTTCAATAATCACATCATTAACTGTGTAATTATAGATACTAGATTCAGTATATATACCACCACCCCTATACGAAGCTGTGTTGTTAGTTATATCTACATCTGACAATTTTAATGAAGCCGCAGTAGCATAAATACCTCCGCCGTAGTAGGCTTCGCTTCCAATGACCTTAGAAGACCTTAGGTCAAGCGTTCTGTATCGAACTGCTATACCACCACCATAGCCGTAGTTTGCCACATAACCGTTCTTAATGGTTAATCCAATGATGGATACCGTGTCAGAAGTAAAGCTTGAGTTGTAATTCGTGTAAATATCTACAACTCGCCCATCAGCATCACCATTAATAATAGTTTGATCGATGATGGAAGAATCACTCGGGTTCAAGCCGAAACGTGACATAATGGTCACAGAAGCTAATTCATCTGGTACAACAATATTTTCGTAATACGTACCTGCCTCAATGATGACACTATCGCCATCACATAGTCTTGACAATGCTTCATTTACTGTAGCTAAAGGATTTGTTTCGGTACCGTCGTTGAGATCATCACCATTTACAGATACATAAATTGTTTGACCATATTTTGAACCGATGGTTACTGTATCGTACACCGAACAACCCGAAGCATCACTTAACTCAAAGAGATATTGACCTGGCGCAAGACCCGTAAATTCAGGCTCTTGGTAGTCATGCCACTCTTGGCGGTTTGAATAGCCGTTAGAGTCATTAGCACCGGTAAGATTTGTGACATACTCATACCAATAAGAAGAACCGTAAGGAGACCCCCCTTCAGGAGAGTCAAACTTGATCGTTCCGCTAAACTGACTAATATCCACACACGCATCCTTCACAGACAATAGATCAATACTCAATGGATTCGTAACTGAGATTGATTTTGTGAGTGTATCTCCATATTCAGAGTAACCGACTACTGTGTAGGAACCGACAGAAGGAACAAATGAAGAATCAGAATTAGACAATGTGTCTAGCCCATTCATCCATGTTAGTTGGTAATTACCACCGTTAACAGGAGTGGCCCAAACTAATAAACCACATTGATCCAAATACATGTCAAAATTACCTCGCTGAAGACTGTCCTCATAAGCTCCTGCATCTGGATTACTACCTGCTGGAAGTGGTCTCGAGAAGCCTGCCAAATCAAATTCAGGAACCTCGAGAATTATATTCGCGATAGTAGTGTCAGCACCTCCTAATCCGAGGGCTGGGGAGTTTGCTGTCAATTTGTGATTTGAACCAATACCCATGGTTGGCGCCTCGAGAGTATTTCCGGTCTTGACAAAACTTCCTGATCCATGGAAAGCACCATTAGCTGAACTAATCACAGAATTATGAGCATAAA
>JAAXJP010000517.1 GCA_012269805.1 Rubrivirga sp. | reverse complement strand
GCTGGGGGGAGGGGCGGCCCAAGCTACGGGCGGCCGCAACCGGCGATCCCCCACGGCGCCTTCCGCCTCGGCGCCGAGGCGGGCGGGGTCAGGGCGCGACGCCCCGTCGCGCTCCCCGTGAACGCGCGGCCTCGATCGATGTGGAAAAAAATGTAGGGGCCGCGGGATCCGCCGGACTTGCATCCGGAGAAATCCTGGGTACATAGCGCGCCCCGACTGGGGCCAGGACCCACCGCGCCCGGATCCGCGCGGCGAGGTCCCCCAGGGAGGTCCACGGCGCTCGTCGCCACGCGCACCCGTGCGCAGCCTCTTCCGCCCAGTCTGGCTCCGGACGCGCGTCCGAGCCGCGGGCAGGGAGGCGCCGACCCTCTACCCCGCTGCCTCATGACCCGTTTGGGTACCCTCGCCGTCCTCGGCGCGATCCTCACCCTGACCGCCGCCGGTGCGGTCGCCCAGTCCGCCGTCGACGTGGCGGGCACCTACGTCCGCCAGAACGCCTCCCAACTCGGGCTCACGGCCAGCGACACCGACGGCCTCGCCGTCTCTCACCAGTCAGTGAGCCGCGTCTCCGGCGTCACGCACGTCTACTTCCAGCAGACGCTCGGCGGCGTCCCGGTCCACGACGCGATCATCAACGTCGCCGTCGACCGGACCGGCCGCGTCCTCTCGGCGGGCAGCCGGGCCGTGGCCAACCTCGACCGGGTCGCCCGAGGGGCCCGCGTGCTCTCCGCCGAGGCCGCCGTCCGCTCGGCCGCCGCCTCGCTCGGCTTCTCGCCGGTGCTCGAGCCCGTCCGTTCCTTCGCCGGCCTCGGCGAGGGCTCCGTGTTCCGGAGCGACGCCTCACCTGAGGAGATCCTCGCCCGGCTCCGGTACGTGCCCGCAATCGGAGGCCCTGCCCCGATGGCGTGGGTCGTCGACCTCTCCACGCCGGACGGCGAGCGGCTCTGGCAGGTCGCCGTCGACGCCGGCTCCGGCGCGATCCTGGGCACGACCAGCCTCACCGACGAGGACCACTGGGCCGACGACGACCACCTCCCCGAGGGCTGGGCCGTCGTCGCGCCGGCCACGCCCGCCTCGGGCTCGACCCTCGTCGACCTCGCCCGGCTGACGGGCACGGCGGCGGTCGGCGCGCCGGCCGGCTCGAGCGCGCAGTACCGCGTCTACGCCGGCGCCGTCGAGAGCCCCACCCACGCCGGCGACGCCTACGCCGACCTCCGCACGCTCGCCACCGGCGTCAACGCCGCGGCCTCGCCGCTCGGCTGGCACAACGACGGTTCGACGTCCTACACCATCACGCGCGGCAACAACGTCCGGGCCGGGCTCGA
The DNA here is from genome assembly GCA_012269805.1 of Rubrivirga sp. GTDB lineage: Bacteria > Bacteroidota > Rhodothermia > Rhodothermales > Rubricoccaceae > Rubrivirga. Next base: position 992 of record JAAXJP010000517.1, on the reverse strand, counting down.
CCTCGTCGCCCCCGACGGGATCGAGCCGGGGACGGAGGCCGAGGGCGGCCCGAGCCTCCTGTTCGACTTCGCCTTCGACCCGAGCGTCCAGCCGCCCGCCGACTACCGCCCGGCCGCGGTGACGAACCTGTTCTACTGGAACAACATCGTCCACGACGTGGCCTGGTTCTACGGCTTCGACGAGGCCTCCGGCAACTTCCAGGCGACCAACCCCTCTGGCCTCGGCCTCGGCAACGACGCCGTCAACGCGCAGGCCCAGGACTACTCGGGAACGAACAACGCCAACTTCTCGACTCCGGTCGACGGCGCCGCGCCCCGCATGCAGATGTACGTCTGGGGCACCGCGCTCGTCAACGAGGTCTCGTTCGGCGGGACGACCGACGTCATGAGCGGCGCCGGCTTCGGCACGCCGTTCCCGACAGACGGCGTCACGCTCGACGTGGCCCTCGTCGACGACGGGACGGCGCTCCCGAGCGAGGGCTGCAGCCCGCTCATCAACGGGGCCGAGGTCGCGGGCAAGTTCGCCCTCGTCTACCGCGGGTCCTGCGCCTTCACCATCAAGGTCAAGAACGCCCAGGACGCCGGCGCGCTCGGCGCGATCGTCGTCAACAACGCCCCCGGCAACCCCGGCACGCTCGGCGGCGCCGACGCGACGATCGTGATCCCGGCCGGGATGGTCTCCGACGTGACCGGGGCCGCGCTCGCCGCCGCGCTCCCGACGGCGGCGACCGTCCGGAACCTCGGCCAGAGCGTGCTCGCCCGCGACAGCGACTTCGACAACGGCGTCATCGTCCACGAATACGCCCACGGCATCTCGAACCGGCTCACCGGCGGCCCCGCCACGACGAGCTGCCTCTCGACGAACTACACCGTCGGCGGCGTCCCGTTCACGAGCGAGCAGATGGGCGAGGGCTGGAGCGACTACTACGCCCTCCTCCTCACCGACACGAACCCCGCCGGCCGCGGGATCGGGCCGTACCTCACCTTCGAGA
>JAAXJP010000032.1:2313-9447 GCA_012269805.1 Rubrivirga sp. | reverse complement strand
GCTTAACGGTGTTCACCGGGCCGGGGTCCGTGCGGATCCTGTGCGCCCCCCGCCCGTGGGAGGGCTCCCGGCCCCCGCTCCGTCATGGTCTCGCTCCCCGACTCCCTCCACCTCGACGGCCGCGTGGCCCTGGTGACGGGCGCCTCGAAGGGCATCGGCGAGGCCATGTCCCGCGCGCTCGCCGCGGCCGGCGCCCACGTGATCGTGACGAGCCGGAAGCGGGAGGCCGTCGACGCCGTCGCCGCGAGCATCCGCGAGGCCGGTGGGCAGGCCACAGGCCGCGCCCTCCACGTCGGCCGGCTGGACGAGCTGGCCGACGCCGTCGACGAGATCGCGGCGGAGGCGGGCGGGCTCCACGTCCTCGTCAACAACGCCGCGGCGAACCCGGTCTACGGGCCGGTCGAGGACACCGACGCGGGCGCCTACGACAAGATCATGGACGTCAACGTGAAAGGCCCGTTCCTGCTCTCGCAGGCGGCGCTCCCGCACTTGAAGAAAGACGGCGGCTCGATCATCAACGTGTCGTCGATCGGCGGGCGGAAGCCGGAGCAAGGACTCGGGATCTACAGCGTCTCGAAGGCCGCCCTGATCTCGCTCACGGAGGTGATGGGGAAGGAGTGGGGGCGCTACGGCGTCCGCGCCAACGCAATCTGCCCAGGGCTCATCCAGACCCAGTTCAGCGAGGCCCTCTGGGCCGACGACAAGACGCGCGAGCGGTTCGTGCGCCACCTCCCGGCCGGCCGCGTCGGCCAGCCGGAGGACCTCGCGGGGCTGACGGTCTTCCTCGCCTCCGACGCCTCGGCCTACTGCACCGGCGCCGTGTTCACGGTCGACGGCGGCTACCTCGTCGCGTGATGGCCGCCCTCGACGCCGTCCTCGACCGGGTCCGCGCCTTCGTCGAGGCGGAGCTGGTGCCGCTCGAAGGGCTCCTGCTCGCGGGCGACTTCGACGCGCTCCTCCCGGCGATGGACGAGAAGCGGGGAGAGGCCCGCGACCTCGGACTGTGGAACCCGCACCTCCCCGCCGACCACGGCGGCCTCGGGCTGCCGCTCGACCAGTTCGGCCGCGTGAGCGAGGCGCTCGGGCGCACGCCACTCGGCCACTACGCCGTCAACTGCCAAGCACCGGACGCGGGCAACATGGAGCTCCTGCTCGCGCACGCCGACGGGCGCCAGCGCGAGCTGTTTTTGAACCCGCTCCTCCGCGGCGACGCCCGCTCGTGCTTCGGGATGACGGAGCCCGAGCACGCCGGCTCGAACCCGACGGTCATGTCCACGACCGCGCGCCTCGACGGCGACGCGTGGGTCCTCGACGGCCACAAGTGGTTCACGACGGCCTTCGACGGCGCGGCCTTCTGCGTGGTCATGGCCGTGACCGACCCGGACGCCGACAACGCGTACGCGCGGGCCTCGATGCTCCTCGTGCCGACCGAGGCGGAGGGAGTCGAGCACGTCCGGAAGCTGCCGGTCATGGGCGACGCGGGCGCCGGGTGGTTTTCTCACTCGGAGATCCGGCTCGACGGCGCGAGAGTGCCGGCGGAGAACCTCCTCGGGCCGCGCGGCGGTGGGTTCCTGCTGGCGCAGGAGCGGCTGGGGCCGGGGCGGATCCACCACTGCATGCGGTGGCTCGGCATCTGCGAGCGGGCGTTCGACCTGATGTGTGACCGGGCCGCGACGCGCGAGTTGGCGCCCGGCCGACCCCTCGCGACGCGCGAGACGGTCCAGACCTGGATCGCCGAGAGCCGCGCCGAGATCGACGCCGCCCGGCTCTACGTGCTCGACACGGCCCGCCGCATCGCCGAGGCGGATTCCGTCGTGGAGGGGCAGAAGGGCGCGCGCGTCCAGGTCTCGGCCATCAAGTTCTTCGTGGCCGGCGTCCTCCAGCGCGTGCTCGACCGGGCGCTCCAGGTCCACGGCGGCCTGGGGATGCTCGACGACACGCCCCTCGCCTTCTGGTTCCGCCACGAGCGCGCCGCCCGCATCTACGACGGGCCCGACGAGGTCCACAAGCGGGTCGTCGCGCGCGAGGAGCTGAGGGCGCGCGGCCACTCCATCAAGCGCTGACACCCATGGCCGAGACTCAATTCGAAGACACCGTCGCCGTCGTGACCGGCGCCGCCGGCGGCATCGGCCGGGAGACGGCGCTCCGGTTCGCCGCCGAGGGCGCCCGCGTCGTCGTGGCCGACGTGGACGAAGAGGGCGGGGCCGAGACGGTCCGCCTCGTGACCGAGGCGGGCGGAGTCGCCGTGTTCGAGCGCTGCGACGTGTCGGCGTCCGACGAGGTCGCCGCGCTCGTCGACGGCGCCGTCGAGCGGTGGGGCCGGCTCGACGCCGTCGTCAACAACGCCGGCGTCGGCGGCCTCCGCGCGCCGACGGCCGCGTACCCCGAGGACGACTGGGCGCGGACGCTCGCCGTCAACGCGGGCGGCGTGTTCCACGGGACGAAGCACGCGCTGCGCCACCTGGTGCCGGCGGGGCGGGGGAGCGTCGTCAACGTGGCGAGCGTGGCGGGGCTCGTCGGCTTCGCGGGGTCGGTCGCGTACTGCGCCTCGAAGCACGCCGTCGTCGGCGTGACGCGGGCGGCGGCGCTCGAGGTCGCAACGGCGGGCGTCACGGTCAACGCCGTCTGCCCGGCCTTTACCGAGACGGCCATGGTCGATCGCCTCCGCCGGTTCGACCAAGGGCTCGGCCCGCGGCTCGCCCAGGCCATGCCCGTCGGGCGGATGGGGACGGTCGCGGAGATCGCGGCGGCGATCCTCTACCTCTGCGGGCCGGACGCGCGCTTTCTCACCGGGGTCGCGCTCCCGCTCGACGGCGGCCTCACCGCGGCCTGATGCCCGACCTCGACCGGCCCTCTGACGTCCGCGTCCCGCTCGACCGCGCCGCGCTGGCGGCGTGGCTCCGCGATACGCTCGGCGTCGAGGGCGACCTCGACGTCCGCCAGTTCCCGAGCGGGTTCTCGAACCTGACCTACCTCGTCACGGTCGGCGGCCGCGAGGTCGTGCTGCGACGCCCGCCGCCGGGCGCGGACGTGAAGGGCGGGCACGACATGGGCCGCGAGGCCACGATCCTGGGCGCGCTCCACGGCCACGTGCCCGTCCCCGAGCCGCTCGGGGTCGAGGCGACGGGCGACGTGCTCGGCGCCCCGTTCTACGTGATGGAGCGGGTCGAGGGCGTCGTCCTCCGCGCCACCGACCGGCCGATCGGCGCCGAGGCGATGGGGCAGGTCGCCGACGCGTTCGTCCAGACGCTCGCGGATCTCCACGCGGTCGACCTCGAGGCCGTCGGGCTGGCGCACTTCGGGCGGCCCGAGGGCTACGTCCGCCGGCAGGTCGAAGGCTGGCGGCGGCGTTACGAAAGGGCCAAGACCGACGAGATCCCCGACCTCGACGCGGCCTTCGACTGGCTCGACGCCAACCAGCCCCCGGAGTCCGGCACCGCGCTCCTCCACAACGACTACAAGTACGACAACTTCGTCCTCGACCCCGCCCGCCTCGACGGCTCCGCCGGCGGAGCGACCGAGGTGGGCGGGCTCGTCCGCGCGATCCTCGACTGGGAACTGGCGACCGTCGGCGACCCGCTGATGGACCTCGGCTCGACGCTCGGCTACTGGATCGAGGACGGCGACAGCCCGGCCCTCAAGGCGCTCGCGCTCTCCCCGACGTGGTGGCCCGGCAACCCGAGTCGGGACGAATTGGTCCGGCGCTACGCAGAGGCGACCGGCCGCGACGTCGGCGACGCCGTCGTGTACTACGTCTACGGCCTCGTCAAGCTGGCCGTCATCGCGCAGCAGATCTACGCGCGCTGGAGGGCGGGCCACGCGACGGACCCCCGCTTCGAGGGCCTCCTCCACACCGTCCGCGCCTGCGGCGACGCTGCCGTCCGCGCCGTCGACCGCGGCCGTCTGTCGACCCTCTACGACTCATGAGCAGCCCGCCTCCCCTCGACGACGCCCTCGTCCAGCGACTCTCCCAAAAGCTCGACGTCGGGCAGGTCCTCCGGGCTCTAGACGCGATGCCGGAGGACCAGCTGGCCACGCTGCTCAGCGCGGCCGGGGGCGGCACCGGGAAAAAGACGCGCGGGCCGAAGCCGCCGCCGGAGGACTTCTACGGGGTCTTCGAGCGGTCGCTCACCGACGACCAGCAGCACATCCGGCAGACGGTCCGCCGGTTCATGCTGGAGCAGGTCGAGCCCGTCGCCAACGACTACTGGGAGCGCGGCGAGATGCCGTTCGAGCTTGTCGAGCCCCTTGCGGCGACGCTCCGCGAGGCGCTCGGCGAGAACCCGGCGCGCCGATACTGCACCGACCCCGTCGCCGCCGGGCTCGTCGGCCTGGAGATCCCCCGCGTCGACCCGTCGCTCGGGACGTTCCTCGGCGTGAGCTGGGGCCTCTGCATGGTGTCGATCTGGATGTTCGGCAGCGACGCCCAGAAGGAGCGCTGGATGGGCCCGCTCGAACGGATGGAGGCGTTCGGGAGCTGGGCGCTCACCGAGCCCGCCCACGGCTCTGACGCGTCGATGGGCCTCGAGACCACGGCCACGCGTGACGGCGACACGTGGACGCTCAACGGCGCCAAGAAGTGGTCCGGCAACGCCACCTTCGCCGACGTGACCGTGATCTGGGCGAAGTCCACGCACGACGGCGAGGTCAAGGGCTTCCTCGTCGAGAAGGACACGCCCGGCTTCCACGTCGAGAAGCTCCAGGGCAAGATCGCGAAGCGGGCCGTCCAGAACGTCGACATCCGGCTGGAGGGCGTCGAGGTGCCGGAGGCGAACCGGCTGCCCGGCGTCGAGTCGTTCCGCGACGTGTCGGCCCAGCTCGGGACCGCGCGGGCGGGCGTGGCGTGGGAGGCCTGCGGGATGGCGATGGGCCTCTACGAGCAGACGCACCGCTACTGCACCGAGCGCGTCCAGTTCGGCAAGCCGATCGCCAGCTTCCAACTGGTGCAGGAGGGGCTCGTGCGGATGCTCGGCAACGCGGTCGCGCTCCAGGCCTTCATCCTGGCGCTGGCGGCTACCTACGACGACCCCCCGCGCCTCCACGCGCGGGCCTCCCTCGCGAAGGTGTTCTGCGTCGACAAGATGCGGGAGTCGGCCCAGATCGGGCGCGGCCTCCTCGGCGGCAACGGGATCCTGCTCGAGCACCACGTCGCCCGCCTCTTCGCCGACGCCGAGGCCGTGTACTCGTACGAGGGCTCCCGTGAGATGAACGTCCTGATCACGGGTCGCGCCGTGACCGGGCTGTCCGCGTTCGTCTAGCTCCCTCCGCCTCGGCGCCTCGGTCGGCGGAGTCCTCGAGGCGGGCGGGGGCGGACCCGATCGACCTCCCCTCGTGCCGGAGGAGGCCGGGCCGAAATCGGCGAAAACAGCGCGCACAGAGCACGGAAGCGCTTTTTGTTTCCTAGGGGGTTGCGCTCGCGGCGGAACGACCCACACCTTGTCTCCCAGACGGCGTCTCCGCCGACACCCCACTTTCTCGTGACCCGCTCCACGTACATCCTCACCGCCCCCGCCGCCATGTGCTGCATGGGGATGATTATGTGCTGCATGGCCGACACCGGCCAGGAGCGGACGCGCCACGGGCGCCGGTAGAGACCGGCACACCCCGACTCGCAACCCCCCTCCTGGCCCGGCCGGGAGGGGGGTTTTTCGTTTCCCCCTCTCGACGCCGCGGCCTCCAGCCCCGCCCTCCGCCATGAGCGACCGCTTGCACTTCGAGACCCTCCAACTCCACGCCGGACAGACGCCCGACCCGACGACGAACGCCCGGGCCGTCCCCATCTACCAGACCACCTCCTACACGTTCGACGACGCGAGCCACGCCGCCCGGCTGTTCGGGCTCGAGGAGTTCGGGAACATCTACACCCGAATTATGAACCCGACGACGGACGTGTTCGAGCAGCGGATCGCCGCGCTCGAAGGGGGCGCCGCCGCCCTCGCCGTCGCCTCGGGACAGGCCGCGCACACGCTCGTGTTCACGACGATCGCCCAGGCCGGCGACAACATCGTGGCGAGCAGCAAGCTCTACGGCGGCACGTACAACCTCCTCAAGGTCTCGCTCAAGCGGCTCGGCATCGAGACCCGCTTTGTCGAGGGCGACGACGACTCGCCCGAGGCCTTCAAGGCCCTCGCCGACGAGAACACGAAGGCGTTCTTCGCCGAGACGCTCGGCAACCCCGACCTCACCGTCCCCGACTTCCGCGGCCTCGCCGACGCCGCCCACGAGGTCGGCGTCCCGCTCGTGGTCGACAGCACGTTCGGCGCCGGCGGCTACTTCGTCCGGCCCATCGACCACGGCGTCGACATCGTGACGCACTCGGCCACGAAGTGGATCGGCGGCCACGGCACGTCGATCGGCGGCGTGATCGTGGACGCGGGCACCTTCGACTGGCGCAACGGCCGGTTCCCGCTCTTCACCGAGCCCAACGAGGCCTACCACGGGCTCGTGTTCTCGGACGTGTTCCACCCGGACTCGGAGCTCGGCAACGTCGCGTTCATCATCCGGGCACGCGTCGAGGCGCTCCGCGACTTCGGCCCAGCGCTCTCACCGTTCAACGCGTTCCAACTGCTCCAGGGCGTCGAGACGCTCTCGCTGCGGGCCCAGCGCCACGCCGAGAACGCCAACGCGCTGGCGGCTTGGCTCGACGCGCACGATGCCGTCGAGTGGGTTTGGCACCCGTCGCTGGAGAGCCACCCGTCGCACGAGCGCGCGAAAGAGTACTTCCGCGAGGGCACGTTCGGCGCCGTCCTCAGCTTCGGCATCCGGGGCGGAAAGGAAGCCGGGCAGGCCTTTATCGAGGGCGTCGAGCTGGCCTCGCACCTCGCCAACGTCGGCGACGCCAAGACGCTCGTCATCCACCCCGCCAGCACCACCCACCAGCAGCTCTCCGACCGCGAGCAGCGCGAGTCCGGCGTGACGCCCGAGCTCGTCCGCGTCTCGGTCGGCCTGGAGCACATCGACGACATCCTCGACGACTTCGAGCAGGCCTTCGCCAAGACGCTCGTGGCCGCCTAGACCCCGGCCGGCACCGGCCGGGCCCCGGGGCCGGGGGGGGGGGCGGGGGGCCGGGGCGGCGGGGGGGGGGGGGGGCCCCCGGGGGGGGGGGGGCGGGGGGGCAGCGGGGGGGGGGGGGAA
>JAAXJP010000032.1:1896-2303 GCA_012269805.1 Rubrivirga sp. | reverse complement strand
CCCGGCCGGCCCCGGGCGCCGTCGGGTGAGGCGGCGGCCCGGGGCGAGCGACGGCTGGTGCGGCCCCCGGTCCGGGTGGCGAAGTGGCTAACGCGGCGGTCTGCAAAACCGCTACCCGCGGGTTCGATTCCCGCCCCGGACTCTCTGCTCCCATGCCTGTTTCTCCCCCTCTGACTCGCTCCCGAATGTCCGCCGCCCGTCGGGCGGTCGCCCCGCCGGCCGCCGGAGAGCTCCAGTCCGTCCGCCTCGGTGCGTTCACCACCGAGGCGGGCGTCCGGCTGCCCGAGGTGACCGTCGCGTTCCGGACGTGGGGCGCGCTCGACGCCGACGCCGCGAACGCCGTCGTGGTCTGTCACGCGCTGACGGGCGACTCGGACGCCGCGACGTGGTGGCCCGGCCTCGTCGGG
>JAAXJP010000032.1:0-1886 GCA_012269805.1 Rubrivirga sp. | reverse complement strand
CGGCTCCACGCGCGGCTGCTCAACAAGCTGGGCGTGCGCGAGGTGGCCCTGGCGGTCGGCGCGTCGATGGGGGGGATGCAGGCGCTGGAGCTGGCCCTCGTCGACCGTGAGGCGGGTCCGGACCGCGTCCGCCGGCTCGTCCTCGTGGGGATGGGCGCGCAGCACGGGGCGTGGCAGATCGGGATCTCGGAGGCCCAGCGCATGGCGATCCGCGCCGACCCGCGGTGGCGGGGCGGCGACTTCCCCTCTAGCGACCCGCCCGAGGCGGGCCTGGCCGCGGCCCGAGCGATGGCCATGACGACGTACCGCAGCCCAGCGCTCTACGCCGAGCGGTTCGGGCGCGCGCCGCACGAGCCGCGCTTCGAGCCCGGCGACCCGCGCTTTGAAGTCGAGAGCTACCTCCGCTACCAGGGCGCCAAGCTGGCCGGCCGGTTCGACGCCGGCGCCTACGTCCGCCTGACCGAGGCCATGGACACGCACGACGTGGGCCGCGGCGGAAACCGCGTCGACGCCGCGACGGCGCTCGGCCGCCTCCGCGCCGACGCCCTCTGCGTCGGCATCTCGTCCGACGTCCTCTACCCGCCGGCCGAGACGCGCGCGCTCGCCGGCCTCCTCCCCGCCGGCCGCTACGCCGAGCTGGACTCGCCGTTCGGCCACGACGCCTTCCTCGTCGACTTCGACGCGCTCGACGCGCTCGTCCGCCCTTTCCTCTCCGACACCGGGTTTCTGGCTGTCGCGGCCTGACGCCCCCCTCTCATGTCTTCCCTCGCTCTCTGTCCGTCGCCCGAGCCGGCCAAACCCCTCAGCGTGTTCGTCGCCGGGGTCGGCACCGTGGGGGGCGCGTTGCTCCGGCAGATGGCCGGGCTCGACGGCGGCGCGCTGCGGCTCGTCGGCGCGTGCTCGCGGCGCCGGTCGGCGCTCGACGTCGACGGCCTCGACGCGTCGGCGCCCCGTCTCCGGGACACGCCGCCGGACTGGCCCGCGCTCGTCAACCGTCTGGTGGCGCACGCGGCCGGCACGCCGACCGTGTTCGTGGACGCGACCGGCGCCCCCGAGATCGCGGACCTCGTCGAAGAGCTGCTGGCGGCGGGCGTCAGCGTGGTCACGCCGTCGAAGCTGGCGAACACGCGGTCGCAGGCGGCCTACGACCGGCTCCGCCAGTTGGCGTCCGGCAGGGTCCACTACCGCTACGAGACGACAGCCGGCGCGGGGCTCCCGGTCGTCCGCACGATCGAGGACCTCGTGGCGACCGGCGACCGGGTCCGCTCCGTGCGCGGCGTCCTGTCGGGGACGATGACGTACCTGTTCGGCCAGATCGAGAGGGGCGCGCCGTTCTCGACGGCCGCGCGGTGGGCCCACGAGCAGGGGTACTCCGAGCCCGACGTCCGCGACGACCTCTCGGGCGAGGACGTCGCGCGGAAGCTGCTGATCCTGGCGCGCTCGGCCGGGCTCCGCGTGGAGCGGGCCGACGTGGAGGTCGAGAGCCTGGTGCCGGAGGAGGCCAAGCACGTGCCCGTCACGCTCGTGACGGAGGCGCTGGCAGGGGCCGACGCCGACTGGGCCGACCGCGCGGCCGAGGCCGAGCGGGCCGGCCAACGCCTCCGCTACGTCGCCGAGCTCCGCCGCGAGGGCGACGGCGCGCGCCTGAGCGTCGGCGCGCGGGCCGTGCCCGCCGAGTCCCCGCTCGGCCGGCTCTCGGGCGCCGACAACCTCGTCGAGATCGCGACGGACCGCTACGCCGTCTCGCCGCTCGTGGTGCAGGGGCCGGGGGCGGGCGCCGAGGTCACCGCCGCCGGCGTCCTCGCCGACGTGCTGGCGGTCGCGCGGGCCGTGCGGTAGAGGCCGCCGAGGCGGAGCGAGCCGCCGGGATCGGGGATCCGCCCCTC
>JAAXJP010000353.1:7560-9460 GCA_012269805.1 Rubrivirga sp. | reverse complement strand
ACGAGGACGACGAGGGCGCTTAGGTGTCGAATTTCGCCCAGCGCGTTCTGACCGGGCTGGTCGGCGCCGCGCTCGTGGTCGCCGCGGTCCGGGCGGGCGGCTGGGCCTTCGCGGTCCTGATCGCGGGCGTCGCGCTGGCAGCCCAGTACGAGCTCTACCGGCTCATTCGGGCCGGCGGCGCGAAACCCCTCATCGGGTACGGGATGGCGCTCGGTGCCGTCGCGACGCTCTGGCCGCTCGTGCCCCGGGCCGGCCTGATCCTGGCCGCGGGCTTGGTCGGGCTCCTGTTCGCCGTCCTCTACCTCCGCCGCGAGACGCCGCTCGCCGACGCGGCCGGGACTGCGTTCGGGGTGCTGTACCCGGCCCTTCTGGCGAGCAGCCTCCTCGTCCTCCGTTTCGCCGAGGCGACCGGACTCGACGACATGGAGCGGTTCTGGCTCACCACCGCCGTCTTGTTCGGCGTCTGGGGCGCCGACTCGTTCGCCTACCTCGCCGGGCGGGCGTTCGGACGGACGCCCCTGTTCGAGCGGATCTCTCCGAAGAAGACCTGGGAGGGGGCGGCGGGTGGCGCCGTGGGCGCGTTCGCCCTGGTTGCCGTGTTCAAGCTGACGGTCCTGGGCGCGGCCATCACGTGGCTCGACGTCACCGCGATCGCCATCGCCAGCGGCGTATTGGGGCCGTTCGGCGACCTCGCCGAGAGCCACTTTAAGCGGTCTGTCGGGGTGAAGGACTCGGCGGCGTGGCTGCCTGGGCACGGCGGCCTTCTGGACCGGATCGACGCGACGCTCGTCGCCGTCCCGGCCGTCGTTCTCTACTTCGAGCTCACGCGCGGTCTGCTGTAAGCGACGCCGCGGTGCGTCATCTGTCCGCCTCGAGACGACCCCCGAGGTGGGCCCGGTGGGTTGTCTTGGGGCGCCCGTCGTCCGTCGGGGCGCGGAGGAGAGTGTGAAAGGCACGTGGGATGCCGCGCTGCGGAAACAAGCCTTGCCGCACTGCGTCATAGGGAAGAGTCTTCCCCCGCGCCATGCCCCGCCTCATCAAACGCTACGGGAGCCGCAAGCTCTACGACACCACCGACAGCCGCTACGTCAGCCTCGACGAGGTGGCCGGGTTCGTCCGATCGGGCGAGCGCGTCGAGGTCGTCGAGAACAAGTCGGGCCAGGACGTGACCGCCCAGGTCCTCACCCAGATCATCTCGGAGGAGGGCCGCAACGGTAGCGGGTTCCTCTCCGCTGGGTTTCTCCACGACCTCCTGCGGGTCGGCGAGCGCGCGCTGAAAGCGGGCGAGAAGGCCGTCGAGAGCGGTCTCACCCAGGCCCGTCGCGGCGTGGACGACCTGACCCACAAGGCCGTCGACCGGATCCGTCCAGGCGGCCTGGTCGGCGAGGTCCGCGACGAGATGGAGCGGCTCCGAGCCCGCCTCGATGGCCTCGAGCGCTCGCTCGCTGAGCTCGACGACGACCCCCACACTGACTGACCACCCATTCCGGACCTCCGGACAGACCCCTACCCCCATGGCAACCACGACCACCAAGGACCTCCAGAAGGAGCTCCAGAAGACGACCGATACCGCGGTCAAGACGGCGAAGACGACCGTCGAATCCGTCCAGCGCGACCTCACCGAGGCCGCCGGCGACGTGCAGGACGCCGCGCACAAGGTGTTCCTCGCCGGCCTCGGCGCGCTCGCCATGGCCGAGGACGAGGGCTCGAAGGCCTTCAAGAAGCTCGTCAAGAAGGGTGAGAAGGTGAAGCTCCCAGGCCTCGGCATGGACCGCGTCCGCGCCGTCCGCGCCCAGATCTCCGGTGAGGCTGAGAAGGCCGCCGACGACGTCAAGGGCCGCGTCCAGGACGCGCGCTACTTCGCCGGCGAAAAGGCCGACCAGGCCGAGACCCAGCTCAA
>JAAXJP010000353.1:0-7550 GCA_012269805.1 Rubrivirga sp. | reverse complement strand
GTCATGAAGCGGCTCGGCGTCCCGACGCGAAACGAGATCTCTGAGCTCACGGCCAGCGTCGAGCGCCTCACGGCCCAGATCGAGCGGCTCAAGGAGGACCGCGCCGCGTCCACGACGCCCACGCTCGAGGCCGTCGGCGGCGGCTGGTACGAGATCCGCCTCGGCGACGTCGTCGTCGAGAAGGTCCAGGGCAAGGACGAGGCGGAGAAGGCCCTGATCCGCGTGCAGGAGCAGCGGGCGTAACCTCCGGCTCCGACTTCCGCCGGCGGGCGGGCGCGGACGACCCGTGCCCGCCCGTTCTCTGTCCATCCCCCCTGGACCCATGCAGCTCACCGACCACCACCGGACCGGCTTCGTCGGCCTCGCCCTCGCGGGCGGCGGCCCTGAGGGCGCCATCTACGAGATCGGCGTTCTTCGCGCGCTCGACGACGCGCTCGACGGCCTCGACCTGAACGACGTCCGCGTGACGGTCGGCGTCTCGGCCGGCGCCTTCGTCGGTGCGTCGCTAGGGAACGGAATCACCACGGCCCAGCTCGTGCGATCCGTGGTGGGGGAGGAGCCGACGGAGCACCCGTTCCGCCCCGAGCTTTTCCTGTCGCCCGCGTTCCGAGAGTACGCCCGACGGGGGCTCCGCGTCCCGCTCCTCGCGTGGGAGGCGTTCCGGACGGCGGTCGACGACCCGAAGGGGACGGGCGGATTCCTGTCGTCGCTCGTGGCCCACCTCGGCCGCGCGGTGCCCGTCGGCGTGTTCGACAACGCGCCGCTGCGGGACTACCTCGAGGCCCTGTTCTCGATCGAAGGGCGCACCGACGACTTCCGGAAGCTCCGCAACCCGCTTTACGTCGTCGCGACCGACCTCGACTCGAGCGAGACGGTCGTCTTCGGGTCGGAGGGGGCGGACCACGTGCCGATCTCGCTGGCCGTCCAGGCGTCGACGGCGCTGCCCGGCCTGTACCCGCCGGTCGAGATCGAGGGGCGCCACTTCGTGGACGGCGTGCTCAACAAGACCGTTCACGCGTCCGTCGCGTTCGGCCACGGGGCCGGGCTCGTCCTGTGCGTCAACCCGATCGTCCCGGTCGATACGGCTCGGGCCGTCGCCGACGGCGCGATGCGCCGGGGGCGGCTCACGGACCGAGGGATGCCGGGCGTGATGAGCCAGACCTTCCGGACGCTCATCCGCAGCCGCATGGACACGGGAATGGCCGCCTACCGCGACCGCTACGTCGACGCCGACCTGCTCCTGTTCGAGCCCCGCCGCGACGACTACCGGATGTTCTTTACGAACGTGTTCTCGTTCGCCTCCCGCAAGGAAGTCGTCGAGCACGCGTACCGCTCGACGCTCGAGCAGCTTCGCGACCGGGCCGACGAGGTCGGGCCCGTGCTAGAGCGCCACGGCCTCCGCCTCCGCGAGCAGGTCCTCGCCCGGAATCGCTTCGACGTCTGGGAGAGCGTCGGCTTGGCGGCGGACCGGCCGCTGATGCCGACGACCGTCACGACCCGCGACCTCTGCGACGCCCTCGCCGACCTCGACGAGTGGCTCGGCTAGGCCGCCGAGGCGGGCCTACGCGTCCGCGATCCGGAGGTGATCGACGATCCGCCGGACTCCAGGGACGCGACTGACGAGGCCGAGTACGTCCTCGCGCGCCGTCGCACTCGGGAGCGTCCCATAGAGCGACACGGCCCCGTCGTGGACGTAGACCGTCAGCCCCTTGACGGCCAGGCCGCCGGAGCGGACGCCGTCACGGATCCGGCGGGCGACGGACTGGTCGGCCGTGGTCTTGGCGCGGGCCGCCTGGTGGCGGTCGACGAGGGCGCGGAGGGCGGGGGGGAGGCCGTAGCCGAGGACTTGGGCGCTGGCGGACACGAGCGTGGGGGTGAGCCGGCCGATCCCCGCGCAATCGACGTGCCAGGGCCGGCGCAGCGCCCAAGTCTCGTCGATTCGGTGATGGGCCTCCAACACCCGGTCCGTTTCGAAACCCCCGCGTTCCGTCCGTCCCGGCTCCGCCCGCCTCGGCCCCGTGGCTGAGCGGGCTAGAACCCGAGCCCGCCGCCGCCGAACCCCCCCGTGCGGACCGTCGAGTTCGGCACGTCGAGGCGGAGGAAGTCGCGGAGGAACCCGCTCTTGACGTAGAGCGACACGGCGAACAGCCTCGTCACGCCGATCGGCTGCCAGTTGATCGCGAGCTCCCAGCAGTGGAGGTCGCGGCGGAGACCGAGCCGCGTCGTCGTGATCTCCATCGACGTCAGGTCGAGGCCCGTGCTCCCGGTCAGCGACCAGTTCTGCGTAAGCCGGGTGTTGAACTGCGAGACGTCGAGCGTCGCGAGGGTCCGCGCGTCGCCCGTCGCGGAGGCCGAGCGGTTGAGCGTGAGGCCGAGGGCGACCGACCACGGGGCCGAGTAGTCGACGTAGCCGACGGCGGCGCTCCGGGGGATGATCGAGCTCGGGTCGTACGGGTCGCCGGGGAGCGGCGGGCCAAAGACCGGGCGGACGTCGGTCGCCCCGGACCGCCGGGCCGACTGGAAGGTCCGGCTGATCTGGACGTTCGTGTTGGTCAGTCGCAGCGGCCGGCCGTTCGTCTCGAAGTACGTCAGGGGCGAGCTCGTCCCGAGCGTGTCGATGGCGTACGCCGAAAAGGTCGCGCCCCCGCTCGCGTTGACCCCGTAGGCGGTGGTCGTGAACCGCGTCGTGACGGGGCGGATCGGCTGCTCCTCGGCCGCGAAGTTGTAGCCGCCGGAGACGGCGAGCGACAGGAGCTGGTTCGTCTGGCTCCGCTCCTCGCCCGTCGAGTCGACGCGGACGGTCCGCCCGACGAACGTGTTCTGGATCGACAGGCTGAGGGCGCGCGTCGGGTCGGTCGGGATGGTCGGGTTGATCGCGTATCGCCGCGTCCGGCCCGTCGAGTCCACCTGGACGGTGTTGACGAAGCCGAACGCCTCGTAGTCCGGCTCGAACGAGAGCGACGCCTGGGGGGCGATGGTGTGGCGGATCCCGTCGAGAGCGCCGACTCGGATGGGGAACGTGCCGTACAGCTCCGTCGAGGCGGACGCACTCAGGGCCAGGCGCCGGACCGGCGTGAACCCCGGGTCGCTCGTCGTCACCACACGGTCGAGGTCCTCGTCATAGGTCTGGACGACGGCCTCGTCGGTCCACGTCTCGGTGTACGTCAGGTTCGGGCCGAACGTGAGGTTGAAGCGCGGAACCGAGAACGCGGCGTTGATCGGGACGGTCTGGACCACCTGGTAGTCGAACCGCTGCGTGTCGCAGGCGCGGTCGTCGGGGTCGGCGCAGGTTGCCTCGACGAACGCGCTCGGGCTGAAGAGCGCGTCGAGAGCCGAGACCCCGGTCGAGTCGTTGAGCGGCGTGAACGCGAAGGCGTTCTGGGCGTTGGCCGTGTAGCTGTAGCTGATCTTCTCGTACCACCGGTCGTCGCGGCCGGAGCGGAACGGGAACCGCCGCTGCTGCGAGAACGACACTTGGGGGAGCGTCGCCGTCGTCCGGTTGTTGGCGAAGTCCTGGAACGCCTGGACCGACGCGCTGAGCGACCGTCCGACGCTCGGCCACTGCTGGCTGTACGAGACGGACGACGACGTCGAGGCCTGGAGCTGGTCGCTCACGTTGTCCGAGGCCAGCCGCTGGCTGACCGACTGGAGATTGACGCTGGCCGTCAGGCGCTGGCCGGCCGGGAACGTCTGGTTGTGGTTCCACCGAAGCCC
This sequence comes from Rubrivirga sp., assembly GCA_012269805.1. GTDB lineage: Bacteria > Bacteroidota > Rhodothermia > Rhodothermales > Rubricoccaceae > Rubrivirga. The sequence goes on along the minus strand of JAAXJP010000353.1, from coordinate 3,836 downwards.
GACCGGCGTCCGCGGCGCGAAGTCCGGGTCGGTCGGCTCGCCCGTCACGATGCGGCCGTATTGGAGCCCGACCTGCCCGCTATACGCGTACCGCTTGTTGTAGCGGAACTGGCCGTCGAGCTGGAACGACCCCTGCGTGCCCACCTTGCCAGTGAGCTGGGCGTCGAGGTAGTCGCTGATCGCCCAGTACCACCCGACGTCGTCCAAGAACAGACCGTACGCCGAGTCCCGCCCGTAGCGGAACGGGAGCGGGCCGCTCCGCCGGCCCTCGGCGGCCGGGAAGTAGCCGAACGGGAGGATGAGCGGCATTGGCACGCCGAGCAGCTTGAGCTGGACCGGCCCCGTAAACACGCGCTCGCCGTCGACGACCTTGATCCGACCCGCCTCGACGGCGTAGTGGGGGTGGTCGAGCTCGCACGTCGTGTAGGCGGCGTCCTGGGCGAACACGACGTGCGCGTCCTGCTGCTTGAGGATGCCGCCGAGGAGGTAGCCGTCCTCGATCTGCGTCCGCGCGCCCGTCACCCGCCCGCGCCGTGTCCGGAGGTTGTAGACGACCTCGCGGCCCGAGAACTGGCCCTCCTCACCGGCGAACTGTGGGATCCCGACGGCGCCGGAGTCCGACGGCACCCCGGACGCTCGGAGGAGCTCCCGCGCCGACTCGTAGTCGACCCGCCCGGCTGAGATCTGCGCGCCTTCGTATTCCGTCTGGACGTTCCCGAAGAGAGACACGATGTCGCCCGGACCGTCGGGATCGGCGCCCTCTCGTGGCGCCAGCGTCACGCGGAGGGAGTCGGTCGCGGTGTACCGGACGGCGCGGTCGAGCCCGCCCTCCGCGGCCGGTGCGCGCGGGACGGGCAGGGCAATCGGTGGCGTCGGGGCGTCGACGGTGTCGGGGACGGCGCCGGGGTCCGGGGCCGCGCCCGCGTCGGTCTCGGAGACGGCCGAGGCGGGCGGCCTCGCGGTCGTGTCGGGCGGAGCGGCGAGCGTGTCCGATGCCGCCGGCGGCGCGGCCGTCGAGTCGGCGGCGACCTGCGCGTGGGCGGACGCCGCGAGCAAGACGGCGAGGAGGGGGAGGAGGCGGACCACGGGACCCGAACGGTCGCCGCGGCGGCTTCGTGCGCTCATGCTCACGCGGCTAGGCCGCGTCGTCGAGGTGCTCGAAGACGAGCCGGGCCGCGCCCAGCATCGCCACGTCGTTGCCGCGCGACTCCTGCACGATCTCGATGTCGTCGCAGAGCGACGGCATGGTCCAGCGCCGCATCGCGTCGCGCGCCGGGTCGAGCAGGAAGTCGCCCGCCCGCGACACGCCGCCTCCGACGACCACCTTCCGGATGTCGAGCAGGTTGACGACGGAGCCGAGGAGGACGCCCAGCTTGTGGCCGGCCCACGCGAGGACCTCGATCGCCGCCGCGTCGCCGGCCAGCGCCGCGGCGTGGACGCGCTGCGGCGTCACGTCCTCGAGGTCGCGGCCGGACGTCGCGTGGAGGTTCGTCTCGCGCGCGAGGAGCTGATACCGAGCGTGCCGGGAGAGAAACCTCTGCCCGAGGTACGCCTCGATCGCGCCCGCCACGCCGGCCCGGTCGTAGGGCCCCTCGTAGTCGATCGTCATGTGGCCGATCTCGCCGGCCGCGCCGGTCGTCCCGCGGAAGAGCCGGTTGTCGACGATGATGGCCCCCCCGACGCCCGTCCCGAGCGTGACCATGATAAACGAGTCGTAAGGCCGGCCGGCGCCGTAGAACGCCGACCCGAGCGCGGCCGCGTTGGCGTCGTTCTCCGCGATGATCGGCCCGCGCACGTCCACCCCCGCCTCGGCGATCCGGGGCCGGATGCGGTCGGCCAGGTGGACCGTCTCCCAGCCCGGGATGTTGGGCGGCTTCGTCACCGTCGCCCGGTCCAGCGACACGACGCCCGGCACGCCGAGGCCGACGCCCTCCACGTGCCCGTGTGCCTCGAACCCCTGTACGACCCGGGCGACGCCCTCCACGATCCGGTCGAGCACGCGCTCGGGACCGTGTTCGGCCTCCGTCGGGAGCGTGGCCTGACGCACGATCCCGTCGTGCCGTTCGACGAGTGCGACCTTGAGGTTCGTCCCTCCGAGGTCGACTCCGACGGCGTACTCGGGCGTCGGGTCCGGCATCTACTCCGCCGCCTCGACGCGGTAGACGCGTTCGCCAGGCCGGCGCATGCCGTACTCCTCACGCGCCACCTCCTCGAGCGTGGCCTCGTCGAGGCCCGCGTCGAGCTGAGTGGCGAGGACCTCGTTCTGGTCCGCGAGCCGCTGGTTCTCGACGGTCAACCGGTCGAGCTCGTGGGCATAGCTCACCCGGCGGTAGATGCTGTGGCTATCGAAGAACGTGACCCAGAGACCGAGCCCGATCACCCCAGCGATCAGGACGTTCCGGCGAAAGCTCTTGCTCATGGCGACGGTGGGGGACGCCGCAAGGTAGCGGTTTCACGGCGTCGGGAGGAAGAAGGAAGGGGAGGGCGGCCCCGACTCGCCGGTCCGGCGGTCGGGGTCGTCCTCTCGTCGCGATCGCCTCCGGCCCCGCCGGGCTTAGAACCGGAACGCCTCCATGCCGGGATAGACGGCCGCGTCGCCGAGGAGCTCCTCGATCCGGAGGAGCTGGTTGTACTTGGCGAGCCGGTCGCTCCGCGAGGCCGAGCCCGTCTTGATCTGGCCGCAGCCCGTCGCGACGGCGATGTCCGCGATCGTCGTGTCCTCGGTCTCGCCCGAGCGGTGGCTGAGGACCGAGGCGTAGGCGTAGCGGTGCGCGAGCTCGACGGCCTCGAGCGTCTCGGTCAGCGTCCCGATCTGGTTCGGCTTGATGAGGATGGCGTTGGCCGTGTCCTCGTCGATCCCGCGCTGGAGCCGCGTCGTGTTCGTCACGAACAGGTCGTCGCCGACGAGCTGGATCTGCTCGCCGACGGCCTCCGTGAGAGCCGACCAGCCGTCCCAGTCGTCCTCGTCCATGGCGTCCTCGATCGAGATGATCGGGTACTCCTCGACCCAGCCGGCCCAGAACTCGACCATCTCCTCGGACGAGAGCTTCCGGTCGGGGTCGGACTTGTAGAAGACGTACTTCCCGTCCTCGTACATCTCGGAGGCCGCGGGGTCGAGCGCGATGTAGAGGTCCTCACCGGCCTCGTACCCGGCCAGCTCAATGGCCTCGAGGATGACCTCGATGGCCTCCTCGTTCGAGCCGAGGTTCGGCGCGAACCCGCCCTCGTCGCCGACGGCCGTCGAGTACCCCTTCTTCTTGAGGACCGACTTGAGGTGGTGGAACGTCTCGACGCCCATCCGGAGGCCCTCCGAGAACGACTCGGCGCCGACCGGCATCACCATGAACTCCTGGAGGTCGACCGAGTTGTCGGCGTGCTTGCCCCCGTTGAGTATGTTCATCATCGGGACGGGCAGGCGCCGGGCGTTCGCGCCGCCGAGGTAGGCGTAGAGCGGGAGCCCGGCCACGATGGCGCCGGCGCGGGCCACGGCCAGCGACACGCCGAGGAGCGCGTTCGCGCCCAGCTTCGACTTGTTCTCGGTCCCGTCGATGTCGAGGAGCGCGGCGTCGAGGGCCGGCTGGTCGAGGACGTCGAGGCCCATGACCTCGGGCGCGATCGTGTCGTTCACGTTCTGGACGGCCGTGAGGACGCCCCTGCCCAGGTAGACGTCGTCGTCGCCGTCGCGAAGCTCGACGGCCTCGTACTCGCCGGTCGAGGCGCCGGACGGGACGGCCGCGCGGCCGACCGCGCCGTCGTCGGTGATCACGTCGACCTCGACGGTCGGGTTGCCCCGGCTGTCGAGGATCTGGCGGGCGTGGACGGAGGCGATGACGGAC
>JAAXJP010000287.1 GCA_012269805.1 Rubrivirga sp. | reverse complement strand
GACGGGCGAAGGCGTGGGCGAACTCGGGATCGAAGCGGGCGGCGCCGAGGTCGTCGAGGGCGCGGTCGATCGGCCACCCCTCCTCGATCCACTGTGTGCAGACGGCCTGGCGGAGGCGGACGCCGAGGGCGCTCACGCCCCGAACGGTGCCGTCGGCGTGGCGGAGGCGGAGGCTCCGACGGCCGTCGGTCCACTCCCAGTCGTCCCCGGTGCCGGAAGTGGCCCCGTAGACCTGCCACTCGAGGTCGAAAAACTTGGCTGAGTTAAAAAAGACGCCCGGGCGGTACGGAGCCGCACGACCGACCATCCCGAGGCCGGCCGTGGCGCCCTGGAGCCGCGCCGTGTACCAGATCGGCTCGATGGCCCGGACCCCGGTCGGCGGCTCCCGGAGCTGGGCGCAGTCGCCCGCGGCCCAGACGTTCGGCGCGGAGGTCCGGAGCTCGGGGTCGACGAGCACGCCCCGGTCGGCCTCGACGGCATCGCCGAGCCATCCGACGTTCGGCCGGACGCCCGTCCCGACGCCGACGAACCCGGCCGGGTGCCGCTCGCCGTCGACCGTGACGACGGCCTCCGCCCTCCCCTGCCCCTCGACCCGGGCCACCTCGGCGCCGAGGCGGAGGTCCACGCCATGCGCGCGGATCGCGCCGGCGACGAGCGCGCTCTCCTGTTCAGAAAACACGCGCGGGAGGTAGCGCGCCTCCCGGACCAGAAATGTCACGCCGACGCCCCGGGTGCGGAGCATCTCGGCCAGCTCGACCCCGATCAGCCCACCGCCCACGACGACGGCGCGCTCGACGCCCGCGGTCGCCGCCTCCATCCGGTCGAGGTCGCGCAGGTGGTACAGCCCCTGCACGCCGTCGAGCGAGGCGCCGGGCCAGTCGGGGAGGAACGGGACGGAGCCCGTCGCAACGAGGAGCCGGTCGTACGAGAGGTCGCCGCCGCTGCGGAGCGCGAGCCGCTGGCGGTCGGGGTCGAGCCGGAGGGCGCGGTCGACGTCGCGGTCGATCCGGTTCTCGGCCCAGAACCGCTCCTCGTAGAGCGCCGTGTGGGACCGGGTGAGCACGCCCATATAGACGTACATCAGCGCCGTGCGCGCGAACGGCGTGGCCGTCTCGTCGGACACGAGCGTGATCCGGGCGTCGGCGTCCGCCTTCCGGACGTGCCGGGCGGCCGTCACGCCCGCGATCCCATTCCCGACGATGACGACATGCATGGACCGGAGCGGCGGATCGTGGGAGGGGGAGGGAACGGGAGCGGGCAGAACGTAGCCCGGCCCGCGACGTACGCGACGTCCCCCCGACGCGCCCATGACGTACGGCATTACCGGCAACCCTACGAAAGACGCCCTCTGGCACCCCCTCGCCGAGCTCGTCGCGTGGCTCGACGCTGAGGGCCTCCCCTACCGGATCGACCGCCCGCTCGCCGACGGGCTCGCCCAGCGTGGCGGCCCCGACCCGGGCGGCACCGTCACCGACAGCCCGGCCGACGGCACGGACCTCGTCCTCTCCTTCGGCGGCGACGGGACGCTCCTCCGCACGGCCCACCGCGTCGACGGGACACCCATCCTCGGCGTCAACATCGGGCGGCTCGGGTTCTTGACGAAGGCCGAGGTCGGGGAGGTCCGCGAGCTCATCGAAGCCGCTGAGGCCGGGCACACGGGCGTCGAGGAGCGGATGACGCTGGCCGTCGAGGTCGAGGGCGCAGCCTCCGGGCCGAGCCCCGAGCGGCCACTGGGCGACGTTCCGGACTGGGCCCTCAACGACGTCGTCGTCGACAAGTCGGGCACGACGAGCATGATCCAGGTCGAGGCCCACGTCGGCGACGACTTTCTCAATACGTACTGGGCCGACGGCCTCGTGGTCGCCACGCCGACGGGGTCGACGGCCTACGCGCTTTCGGTCGGCGGGCCGATCCTCGCGCCCGGCACCGACACGCTCGTCGTCGCGCCGATCGCGCCGCACACCCTCACGGCGCGGCCCATCGTCCTCCCCTGCTTCTCGGAGCTCGTGCTCCGTGTCGAGACGCGCGACCACCCGTTCGCCTTCGCCTGCGACGGCGTCTCGACGCTCCTCGACGGCGGCGCCACGGTCCGCATTCGTCGCGCCGAGCACGTTGTCCGCCTCGTCACGCTCCCCGACCGCGACTACTTCCAGACCATCCGCGACAAGCTCTCCTGGGGGCAGGGCGGCGTGTTTTAGGGCCATGAGGGATCGGGCAAGGGGCATGGGGCGGCCTTCGAAAAGCCCCTTGCCACATGCCCAGTCCTCCTTGCCCCACACAAACCAGAACGCCCCCGCCTCTCGGGTGAGAAGCGGGGGCGTCGGGCGACCCGGAC
>JAAXJP010000044.1 GCA_012269805.1 Rubrivirga sp. | reverse complement strand
GTCCCCACACGGTCGACACTCACCTCCGGAGCGTCTACCGGAAGCTCCACGTCAAGACAGCGGCGGCGGCGGCGGCGGCCGGGGTTCGCGAAGGGCTAATCCGCTAGCGGAGCCGACGGGCGCGCAGGTTGAGTCGGGGGGATGGGACGCTCGCATTCCGCCAAGGCGAAGAATCACGCGATCGCGTGAAGAAACGAATGGGGGAGTCCCTCTAGGCTTTCGGTCCATTCGACGGCTCACCGAATGCCCCACGCTTCTCGCGTTTTACTCCTCGCTTGTCTGCTCGTTGCGGTCGCCCCGCTCCCCGGCTGCAACGGCGGCGGTGGGACCACAACGTCGGGTGGGTTCCCAACCATCGACCGCGCGGCGGTCGTCGGAGACGACGGCGAGGCCGGCGACGAGATCCGTGTGGACGTCTACCTCGACGCGACGACCTCAATGGAGGGCTACGTCGGAGCCGGGACCGAGTACGCCGAGTTCCTCCGGTCGCTGGAGGAGCAGCTCATCACGACGTGGGGCGAGTCAGACGTCGCGTTCTACCGCTTCGGGACCCGCGTGGACTCCGTCGGCCGCGATGGCTTCCTTTCGGCTCGGACCGACCTCCCGTTCTACCGGGCGCCCGACGTCTTCCGCGAGACCCGGATCGACTCGGTCCTCGCGCGGACGGCCGATGACCGGCTAGCAGTCGTCGTGACCGACCTGTTCCAGGACGCCGGCGACACGAATGCCCTCGTGAGCCAGATCAAGGACCGCGTGTTCGGGGGAGGGCTCGCGCTCGCCGTCATGGCCGTCGAGAGCGCCTTCGACGGGACGGTCTACGACGCGCCGGGCGGGGCGTACCGCTACGCCTCCGACCCGACCGACCCCGCGTCGGGGCGCCCGTTCTACGCGCTCGTCGTGGGCGCCCCCGCTCAGGTAGAGCGGCTTCTGACGACGCTGGAGGGCACGCGCGGCGTCCGCCGCGACAGGGTCCTCGTCGTCTCGCCGTTCGTGGTCGAGGACTACCGGCTCGAGCTCACCAAGCAGGGTGTCCCGAGCGACGACTCCCGCGGCGTCAACATCGGCGCGGTGGACGGCGACACCTACCGGCTCGTCGTCCGCGACGACCACGACGGCGGCCGACTCCGCGGGACCCTCGCCCTGACCCCGAGGGACAACGTGGCCGATGTCGCCCCTGACCGTGTCGAACTCGTCGCGTTCCGCCGGGGGCCGGGCGAGGCCGACAGCTCGCGGACCACGGACGTCGAGATCGCCGATGTCGCCCGGAGCGACGACGGGCTCGCCTTCGACTTCGTCCTCGACGTGGACGGGCCGCCCGGCGACTACGCCTACCTCCTCCAGTTCCAGGCCGGCGAGGTCGGCGGGCAGACCCTGCCCGGCTGGGTCCGCGACCTCTCGACGGAGGCCCCTACCGCCGACGCCGACCCGAACCGGACGCTCAACCTCGAGCGGCTCCTCGGCGCGCTCGTCCAGGCCGCCGCGACCGAGCGGCGCCCGCTCCTCGCCCAGGCCGCCCTCTCCCTCGACAAGCAGTAGCCCCATGCGCACCGCCCCCCTCAACTACCTCCTCACGCTCGGCCTCGCCGGCGTGCTCTGGATCGTGTTCAGCTACGTCCTCGGGAGCTACCTCGCCGACAACGTCTCGCTCCTCCAGGCGACCATCGCCGAGTTCGTCGGGACGTACCGGCTCTGGATCACAGTCGCCGCGGCCGTCGGCGTCCTCCTCACCTACGTCTGGTACTTCGTCGGCGCGAAGCCGGAGGCGGCGAAAGACATGGGACGGGGGAGCCGCCTCTGGACGACGCTCCTCCTGACAGCGTTCGCGGCGGCCGTCGTCGTCACCATCGTCCTGGCCCTCGTGTTCGGCGACGAGGAGTTCTCGTTCGTCCAGTACGCCCTGTTCTTCCTCGCCACCTCGGGCGTGACGTGGGTGCTCTACTGGGTCTCCAGTTTGGTCTGGACGCCGAGGGCGTGGGAGAACGTGATGCCGCCGCGGAAGTGAGCCGCTAGCCCGCTACTGCACCCCCCGTCCAGGAGACCCATGCCCAAGAACTACTACATCGGGATCGGCGGGACCGGCGCCCGGCTGGCCGAGTCGCTCGTCCACCTCTGCGCTGCCGGCCTCGGCCCGAAGGACCTCACCCTCTTCCTCATCGACCCCGACCAGGGCAACGGCAACCTCGCCCGGACGACCTCCCTCATGGAGGCGTACGTCGCCGCTCGGAAGGCGTTCGAGCAGCCGGCCGGCGACGACGTCGTCGCGTTCCAGCCGAACGTGGCGCTCCCGGACCCGGCCGTCGGGCACATATTCGACCGCCGGGGCGTCCGCCTCGCCGAA
>JAAXJP010000181.1:4641-9500 GCA_012269805.1 Rubrivirga sp. | reverse complement strand
CTCTCCCCTCTGTTCATCCACCCCCCTGACCCTGTGATCGACCTCTCTGGAAAGACCGCCCTCGTGACCGGCGGCGGCCGCGACATCGGCAAGGCCATCTGCCACCGCCTGGCCCAGGCCGGCGCCTCCGTCGCCGTCAACTACCGCTCGAGTAAGGACGAGGCGGAAGCCGCTGTCCAAGAGATCACCGAGGCGGGCGGCACGGCCGTCGCCGTACGAGCCGACGTGACCAAGCCCGACGAGGTCGCGCGCCTCGTGAGCGAGGCCTGCGACGGCCTCGGCGGCGACCTCGACATCCTCGTCAACAACGCCGGGGGGCTGTTGGAGCGCTGCCCCATCACCGAGATGGAGGAGTCGCTCTGGGACCGCGTGATGGACGTCAACTTCAAGAGCGTCTTCCTCGTCACGAAGGCGGCCGCGGCCCGGATGAACGACGGGGGCGCGATCGTCAACCTCTCGTCGCTGGCGGCCCGCAACGGCGGCGGCGGCGGGGCCGTGGCGTACGCGGCCTCGAAGGGCGGCGTGCTCACGCTCACGCGCGGGCTGGCCAAGGAGCTCGCCGGCCGCAAGATCCGCTGCAACGCCGTCTCGCCGGGCCTCATCGCCACGACCTTCCACGACACGTTCACCCCCGACGAAGCCCGCCAGCGGACGGCCGCTACGACCGCTGCCGGGCGCGAGGGCGAGGCGGACGACGTGGCCCAGGCCGTCGTCTTCCTCGCCTCCGACGCGTCCTCCTACATCAACGGCGAGTCGCTCGAGATCAACGGCGGCCTCTACTTCACCTGATCCCATGGAGCCGATCATTCAGGGCTCCGGCCCGTTTGTCAAGACCGACGACGTAGAGTGGGAGGTGCCCGACCCGGGCATCACCCGCCAGGTCCTCGGATACGACGGCGAGCTCATGCTCGTTCGGGTCGTGTTCGAGGAGGGCGCCGTCGGGACCCCGCACCGGCACCCGCACCGGCAGGTGAGCTACGTGTGCAAGGGGGCCTTCGAGGTCACCATCGACGGCGAGACGACGACGCTCCGCGAGGGCGACAGCTTCTTCGTCGAGCCGGACCTCCTCCACGGCGCCGTCTGCACCGAGCCCGGCGAGCTGCTCGACGTGTTCGCCCCCGCCCGCGAGACGTTCGTCCCCGACGGCGGCTAGGCTGCCCGCCGCGTCCGCCTCGAGGTGCCGACCGGCGCACCGGGGCGGGCCGGCCCACCACCCCCACTCGTCCCCCATGCGCGTCGCGCTCCTCCTCGCGTTTCTCCTCTCACTGGCGACCGCCGCCGGCGCGCAGGGCCAGTACGAGACGTACACCGGCTGGGCCGTCCCCACCGACCCGGTCCTGCCCGCCGAGGAGAGCCACCCCCAGCTCTGGTTCGGGGCCGACGACCTCGACGCGCTCCGCGCCAAGTGGGACGACCCCGCCTACGCCGAGGTCCGCGCCCGCGTCCAGGCCGACATCAACCGGTACCGGAGCCGGAGCCCCGAGGCGGCCGACCCCGGCGACCGGTCCCAGATGGCGAAGGCGCTCGCGTTCGCCTGGATCGTGGACGGCGACATCGTGGCGCGTGTCAAGGGCTACCAGGCCCTCCTCCTCGCCTACGACAACGTCCCGCGCGAGGCGACGTCGGACGCCTTTAGCGGCGAGTACGACGAGATCTACCGGGCGACGTGGCTCCAGAACTTCAGCGCCGCCTACGACTGGCTCCACGGCGTGCTCTCGCCCGAGGACGACGCGGCGATCCGCGCCGCGCTCGCCGAGGAGACGGCGCTCCTCGCCGACAACATGGTCTCGGGCGTCCGCTACGCGCCCCGCCCCCACAACCACCGCTCGAAGCCGGCCTACGCCGTCGGCACGGCGGCCCTCACGCTCTCCGACCACCCCGACGCGGCCGCGTGGCTCCGCCTCGCGCTCGAGCAGCAGAACACGACGACCCGCTACCAGTTCTCGGCCGACGGCGTCTATCGGGAGGGCTCCCACTACTGGCTCTACAACTTCGTCAACGGGCTCCCCTTCCTCTGGCAGTACCGCGAGGCGGGGCAGGACCTGTTCCCGGCCTACCAGCCCACGTTCGAGTGGCCCGTCCAGACACGGACCCCGCGCGGGTGGATGCCAGCGCTCGAGGACGGCTTCCCGAAACCGGCCCCGACCCACATGGTCGCGGCGGCCTACGCCGACGCCCCGACGTCGCTCCACTCGACGGCCCCGCTCGGCGAGGTCCTCCAGTGGAACTGGGAGACGACCGAGTTCTTTACGGACAACTACACGGGGGCCACGAACGACGTGGTCTGGAGCGTCGACGAGTTCCTGACGATGGACCTCTCGATCCCGGCCACGCCGCCCAGCGTCTCGCCGACGGTCCGGCTCGAGAGCGGGCAGGTCGCCTTCCGGAGCGAGTGGGGGGGCGGCTCGGACGCCCGGATGCTCCTGTTCCACGGCGTCGCCAGCGCCGACAACCACGACCACCCCGACCTCCTCTCGTACACGCTCCACGCGGAGAACACGCCGCTCGCCGTCGACGCCGGCTACGGCCCGGACGGGTTCTCCGACGACCGCCGCGACTGGTACCTCTCCGCTCACGCCCACAACGTCGTGACGGTCAACGGCTTCCCCGTCCGCGACGTCAGCACAGGGCAGAACGAGGGGCCGGAGCAGACGGCGTTCCTCGACGGGGGCGCCTTCGACGTGGCCGAGATGTGGGCGCCGAACAACGGCGTCCGGGGCGGCGCGACCGTCCGGCGCGGCATCGCGTTCCTGGACGACGAATGGTTCGCCGTCTACGACCACGTCGAGGCCGGCGAGGCGGCGAGCCTCCAAGTCCACGTCCACGGCCGGGGCACGCCCGTGCGGGACGGCCAGACCTTCACGTGGACGGCTCCGGCCGACGCGGTGGGGGAGGGGGGGCGCCTCCACGCCTCGTTCGTGGCCGACGGCCCGCTCCTGTTCGACGCGACCGACGGGTGGACGAGCTTCTACTTCGACCGCGAGGAGGCCCAGCAGGGCGTCGCCGCGCGCCGGAACGCCGACGCCGCGACCGTCCTCCACACGCTCGCGGCCACGCCCGCCTCGGGCGCCGCGCCGGCCGTCACGGACCGGACCGACGGCGACCTCGTGAGCGCCGAGCTGGGCACTGCGTCGGGCGCGTGGCACCTCGCCACTCAGCGCGACCCCGCGCTTCGGACCGCCGCCCGCGTGACGACCGACGCCACGTTCGCCGCCGTCGGCCGCGACGGCGATGCCGTGACCCGGTGGGGCCTCGTCCGCGGCGCCGACCTCCGCTGGGACGGCGCGCCGCTCGTCGAGGCGAGCCAGCCGCTCACCCTCTCCGCTGACCTTCGCGACCCGAGCCGCCAGACGTTGACGGTCGCTCCCTTCGAGGGGGAGGCGACGGTCACGCTCCAGCTCCTCCCCGCCACCGCGATCGCCGAGTCGGTCACGCTCGACGGCGTCGCTCTCGACGTCGAGGCGCTGGGCGACGGACGCGTCCGGTTCTCGCTGCCCGAGGCCGGCACGGTCGTCGTCGACACGGACCTGGAGGTGTCCGGCGAGGCGTCGCCCCAGCCTGGGGGGCTCCGCCTCGGCGCCGCGCCGAACCCGTCCGCCGGCGCCGTCCGCCTCTCGCTCGACCTCCCCGCCGCCGGGCCCGTGCACGTGGCCGTCTACGACGCGCTCGGCCGACGCCTCGCCACGCTCACCGACGGCCCGCTCGCCGCGGGCCGCCACGCCCTCGTCTGGGACGGCCGCGCCGCGTCCGGCCCCACCGCGCCCGGCCTCTACGTCGCCGTCGCCGAGGCGGGCGGCCTCCGGTCGGTCGCCCGCCTCGTCCGCCTCTAATGCGCCGTCGACTCTCGTCCGCGGTTTTCGCGCTCCTCCTCGCGCCGCTCCTCCTCGCCGGGTGCGGCGACGAGGGCGACGTGACCGTCCTCCGCGTCGCCAACTCGCTCGACGCCGAGTCGCCGGTCCAGAAGGGGCTCCTCCGGTTCGACGAGCGGCTCCGGGAGCTCTCGGGCGGGACCATGCGGATGGAGATCTACCCGAGCGGCCAGCTCGGGACGGAGCGCGCGACGATCGAGCTCCTCCAACTCGGGACGCTCGACATGACGAAGGTGTCGTCGGGCGTGATGGAGAGCTTCGTGCCCGAGATGGGCGTGTTCAGCATCCCTTACTTGTTCCGGGACCGGGACCACCTGTGGCAGACGCTCGGCGGCGAGATCGGCGAGGAGATCCTCACGACCGCCGAGCCCTACCGGATGCTCGGCGTGGCCTACTACGACGCCGGCTTCCGGAGCTTCTACATCAACGGTCGCGAGGTCCGCGAGCCCGACGACCTCGCCGGCCTCAAGATCCGCGTCATCCCGAGCCCGCTCTTTATCCAGACGATCAACCTGTTGGGCGGCAACGCGACGCCGCTCGCGTTCTCGGAGGTCTACGGCGCGCTCCAGCAGGGGATCGTCGACGGCGCCGAGAACAGCCCGATGAGCCTCTACGGCATGGGCCACTACCAGCAGGTGACCCACTACGTCCTCGACGAGCACTCGGCCCCGCCGGACATCCTGCTCATCTCGACCCACCGCTGGAACAAGATGAGCGAGCAGCAGCGGGCGTGGTTCCGGCAGGCCGCCGCCGAGTCCGTCGCGCTCCAGCGCGAGCTGTGGCTGGAGGAGGAGGGCGCCGCGCTCGACTCGGTGCGGGCGGCCGGCGTGGAGGTCGTCGAGGTGGACAAGGGCCCGTTCCGCGAGGCGGTCGCCCCGATCTACGCCGAGCTGGCGGGCACGCCGGTCGGCGATCTCGCCGACCGGATCCGCGCGCTCCCCGAGGCGGGCGCCCCCGCCGACACGACCGACGCCCCATGACCGACGCCCC
>JAAXJP010000181.1:2290-4541 GCA_012269805.1 Rubrivirga sp. | reverse complement strand
GACCGACGCCCCATGACCGACGCCCCCGCGCGCAGCTTCACCTCGGCCCTCGACCGCCTGCTCGGGGCCGTTCTCATCGCGCTGACCGTCGTGATGGTCGTGACGGTGACGTGGCAGGTCGCGACGCGCTACCTCCTCAACAGCCCGAGCTCGTACACGGAGGAGCTCGCGACGTACCTCTTGCTGTGGATCTCGCTCTTGGGGGCGGCCTACGCGCTCCGCCAGCGGGCCCACCTCGGCATTGACGTGGTGACGGCGCGGCTGGGGATCGAGGCCCGGCGCCGGGCGCGTGTGGTGAGCTACGCCGTGATCGCCGCGTTCGCGCTCGTCGTGTTCGTCGTGGGCGGGGGGATTTTGGTGTCGGTCACGTTCGAGCTGGGCCAGCGGTCGGCCGCCTTCCAGGTGCCGGTCGGGTACGTCTACCTCGTGCTCCCGCTGTCCGGCCTCCTCATGGCGTACTACGCCGCCGTCGGCGCCGCCGATACCCTCCGGCGGACGGTGCCGCCCGACGACGCTTCCGGGGCCTCGGAGCCGCCCGAGACCATCCGCCTCGTCGATTAAGCCCGTCGCCCGCATGGCCCTCGCCGTTACCGTCCTCCTCGTTGTCTTCCTGGTGCTCCTCGCGCTCGACGTGCCGGTCGCGTTCTGCATCGGGGCGGCCACGCTCGCGTCGCTCCTCACCGTCGCCGACCCCGGCCCGGCCGTGAGCACGGTCGCGCAGCAGCTCGCGGGCGGGCTCAACAGCTTCACGCTGCTGGCGATCCCGTTCTTCATCCTGGCCGGCAACTTGATGGCCCACGGCGGCATCGCTCAGCGGCTCATCGCGTTCGCGCGGTCGCTCGTGGGGGCGCTCCCCGGCGGGCTCGCGTTCGTCAACATCATCTCGTCGATGCTGTTCGGGGCCATCTCCGGCTCGGCGATCGCGGCGGCGGCGGCGATCGGCGGCGTGATGCACCCGAAGATGACCGAGGCCGGCTACGACGAGGGGTTCAGCGCCGCCGTCAACGTGTCGGCCGCGACGACGGGGCTCATCATCCCGCCCTCGAACGTGCTCATCGTGTACTCGCTGGCCTCGGGCGGGGTGAGCGTGGCGGCCCTGTTCGTGGCCGGCTACGTCCCGGGCCTCCTGCTCGGCGGCGCGCTGATGCTCGTGGCCGGCATCGTCGCCAAGCGGAACGGGTACGGGACCGACGAGCGGGTCCCCCTCGCGGAGGTCGGCCGGCGCTTTGTCGACGCGCTCCCCAGCCTCGGGCTCATCGTGGTCGTGATCGGGGGGATCGTGGCCGGCATCTTCACCGCGACCGAGGCCGCGGCGATCGCGGTGATCTACGCGCTCGTGCTCTCGGTCGGCGTCTACCGCGCCGTGTCCGTGCGCGACCTCGGCGACGTCATCCTCCGCGCAGTCGTGACGACGTCGGTGGTGATGCTCCTCGTGGCGACGTCGATGGCCCTCTCGTGGGTCCTCTCGTTCGACCGGATCCCGCAGGGCGTCGCCGAGGGTCTCGTCGGGCTGTCCGAGAACCCCGTCGTGCTGCTCCTGCTCATCAACCTCGTGCTCCTGGCGGTCGGGACGTTCATGGACATGACGCCGGCCATCCTCATCTTCACGCCCATCTTCCTGCCCGTGGCCGTCGGGCTCGGCATCGACCCGCTCCACTTCGGGATCATCATGGTGCTGAACCTCTGCATCGGGCTGTGCACGCCGCCGGTCGGGACGGTCCTCTTCGCGGGCTGCGGCGTCGCCGGCGTCCCGGTCTCACGGATCGTCCGGCCGCTCCTCCCGCTCTACGTGGCCATGCTGGTCGCGCTGGCCGTCGTGGTCCTCGTCCCGGAGCTGACGCTCGCTCTCCCGCGAGCGTTCGGGCTCTAGTTGGGACGTAGGGTGTATGTTGTCCGACACCTTTGCCGTCGGGACATGTCTGGGACACGATTCAAGTCAGTAGGGAAGCCGGAGCTGCTGAGCCAGACCGTCGAGACCGCCATCGAGGAGGCGATCCGGTCCGGCGACCTCGCCGAAGGCGAGAAGCTCCCGTCGGAGATGGAGCTGTGCTCGCAGTTCGGGGTGAGCCGGACGGCCATGCGGGAGGCCCTCCGGATGCTCTCGGCCCGGGGCCTCCTGCGCATCGAGAAGGGGCGCGGGACGTTCGTTCGCCGCCTCTCGGCCGACTCGGTGGTCACGCCGATGGAGCTCTACCTCCACATGCACAGCGGGGGCGATCACGCCCTCCACGTCGTCGGGGCCCGCCAGCTC
>JAAXJP010000181.1:0-2280 GCA_012269805.1 Rubrivirga sp. | reverse complement strand
ATCGAGCCGCCCATCGCGGCGGCAGCCGCCCTCCACCACACGGAGGAGGATGCGGACAAGCTCCGCGCGAACATGGACGAACTCGCGACGGCGACGGACGACCGGGAGGCCCTGACACGGCTCGACATGGCGTTCCACCTCTTGATCGCGGAGGCGGCGCACAACCCCGTGCTCCCACTGTTCGTCCGGCCCATCCAGATGCTCATGCCGGCGATCAAGGCGGACGTGTACGAGGTCGTCGGGGACGCCCACGCCGCCGCCGTCCTCTGGCATACGAAGGTCCTCAACGCGATCCTCGAGCGCGACGCGCTGGGCGCGGAGACCGCGATGAAGCAGCATCTTGAGGTCGCGCGGGAGCACGTGGAGTCGGCCTTGGGACAACGAGCCCAGGCGGCCTAGCGCCACGCCCTCACGGCCGAGGGACGACCGAGGCGGGAAGTTCCGGAAGCGCTTGCACGTGAAGGAACGGTGACCTATACTGGACTCAACCTGTATGACATGTTACATGCTACAGGCCAGGTCCTCTTCCACTCCCGCACCCACATGCGCCACTTCTACACTCTCGTCGCCCTCGTAGGCCTCGTTCTCGGGGCGGGCGGCGCCTCCGCCCAAATCACGGTCGCCAGCTCGGGCGACTGGAGCGACCCCACCACGTGGTCGACCGGCGCCGTCCCGACGGCCAGCGACGACGTGGTCATCGATTCCACGGTCACCATCGACATCGCCGACGCCGAGGCCAACAACGTCACCGTCAGCGGCGAGGGCTGGCTTCGGACGGGCCGGGGCGTGCCCGGCACGGACGAGAAGGGGCTGACCGTCTTCGGCGACCTCACCATCGACGGCCCGGACGCCGAGCTCCGTCCGCTCTCCAACGTGGACGAGAACGACGTCGGCCTCGGCGAGATCTACCACCGCCTGACCGTCCACGGCGACATCGACAACTCGACCGGCGGGACGTTCGACATGCGCCGCGGCTCGACCTCGTCGACGCCCGCAGACGCCTCGTTCATCGACCTCATCTTCGACGGGGGCGACGACACGACGCTCCACCTCGGGGACTACGACAACAACGACAACCAGCTCTTCCGCGTCACGATCGCCAAGGACGACGGGGCGACGGTCACGATGCTCAACGACGCGACGGTCGACAACAACAGCCGGGCCACGTTCACGCTCGAGAGCGGCTACCTCGACACCGGCGACTACCGGTTCACGCTCATCTCGAACAACAGCCAGGTGGTCCAGGGCGGCTCGCCGGCCTCGTACGTCCTCGGCGAGTTCGCGCGCGGGCTCCCGAAGGGGACCGCCGATAGCCAGACCAGCCGGGAGTTCCCGCTCGGCGACGAGACCGGGTACCGGCCCGCGACGGTCTACGTCACCGACCGGCCCTCCGACGACCAGTTCATGGGCGTCCGCCTCGTGAGCGAGGCGCCCGACGGCGCGCTCGAGGGCGGCCTCATGGAGCTCTCGCCCAACCGGTACTACGCCTTCGAGTGGTACTTCTTCGACTCCGCCGACCCGATCTCCCTCGACCGCGTCGAGGTCAGCTACGGCACCGGCGACGGCGTGCCGGAGGGGAGCGAGAGCTTCGTCGTGGCGAGCTCCACCGATGGGGGCGCGACGTGGACGAACGCGGGCGGCTTCGACGCGGACGGGACGACCCCGCACGTCACGACGCTGGCCGCGCCCCCGACGCCGATCGGCTCGGGTGAGCTGACGGGCTGGGACTTCGACTTCGAGGTCGTCGGGACGGACGTCGTCGGCGACGTGTACTACGCGGCGGTGGGGACGACCGACTCGTTCGGGACCGCCATCACGCGGGGCCCCGAGGCGGAGGCTCTCCAGTTCTCGGCCTCCCCGAACCCCACGTCGGGCTCGGCGGCGCTGTCGTTCACGCTCGGCGCCGCGGCCGACGTCGCCGTCGAGGTGTTCGACGTGCTCGGCCGCCGCGTCGCGACGCTCGCTGATGGCCCCCGTCCGGCGGGCGCGCACGAGGTGGCGTGGGACGGGCGCGCCCTCGCGTCGGGGGTCTACCACGTCCGGCTCCGGGCCGGTGACGTCGTCGTCGCCCGGACGCTGACGCTCGCACGCTGACGTCCCGATCGCGGCCAACGGCGCCCCCCTCCTGGTGTGTAGCAGGCCAGGGGAGGGGCGCCGCGCCGTTCAAGACCCATGTCGAACCACCCCGTCCACAATTCCCAGCCTGACACCCGCGCGGACGTCGTCCGCTGGATCGAACAGGACCGCGCCGTCGCCGTCGTCCGCACGGACGCGCCCGAG
>JAAXJP010000089.1 GCA_012269805.1 Rubrivirga sp. | reverse complement strand
GGCCTGGAACGACGGCTCCGTCCGCGGCTTCATGGACGGCTACGCCCGCACCGACACGCTCACGTTCCTCTCGGGCGGGACCGTCCGCAACGGCTGGGAGGAGGCCCTCTACGGCTACGTCCGCGGCTACCCCGACGCCGAGGCCATGGGGCGACTCACGTTCTCGGACCTCACGGTCCACCCGCTCTCGGCGCGGCGCGCGCTGGCGTGGGGGCGCTGGCGGCTCCAGCGCTCAGGCGACGCCCCCGGCGAGGGGCCCGGCGGTCTCTTCACGCTCCTCCTCGCCTCAACGCCCGACGGCTGGCGCGTCGTCCACGACCACACGTCGTCCGAATAGCGGAGTCGAGGCGGGCGAGGCGCTCCCGTCTGACCCTGGTGGGCCCCGGCGCCCGCGGCTCCGATCCCCTGATCTCTCGATCCCTGGCTCATCATGTCAAATTCCCACGTTCCCGACCTCTCCGGCCGCGTCGTCGTCGTCACCGGTGCCGCCGGGCGGCTCGGCCGCATCGTCACGCACGAGCTCGCCGCGGCCGGGGCGCGCGTCGCGGGGCTCGACCGCGAGGCCCACGACGTCGGGGCGCTGTCTCTCGAGGCGGACGTGACCGACGAGGCCGCCGTCGCCGAGGCGCTCGCCCGCGTGGCCGGCAGCCTCGGCGAGCCGGACGCGCTCGTCCACACCGTCGGGATGTGGGCCGGGCAGCCGTTTGCCGAGACGTCGCTGGCCGACTGGCGGACGGTGCTCGACGTGAACCTCACGAGCACGTTCGTGACGTTCCGGGCGGCGGTCCGGCGGATGCTCGACGCGGGCCGGGCCGGCCGGCTCGTCGCGCTCGCCTCCGGGCAGGGGGCGGACAAGGGCCTCGCCGAGCAGGCGGCCTACTCGGCGTCGAAGGCCGGCGTCGTCCGCCTCGTCGAGGCCGTCGCGGCCGAGTACCGGGCCGAGGACGTCACGGCCGCCGCCGTGGCCCCGTCGATGATCCTGTTCGGCGACGAGCCCGAGGGCACGCGCGGCGTCGAGGCCGAGGAGGTCGCCCGGCTCTGCGTCACGCTGTGCGGGTCGGCCGGCGCCGTCCACAGCGGGTCCGTCGTCCGCGCCTACGGCTCGATGCGGTAGGGCGGCCGCCTCGGGCTGCCCCACCCGCCTCGACGCCGAGGCGGACGGCCTCGGCCCTCAGCGCCGGTCCCCGGTCAGCCGTCCGCCGGCACCCAGCGCTCTTGGGCGGCGATGCCGCGCGTGGCGAGGCGCTCGAGGAACGGCTCGACCGGGAGGACCTGGTCGGCCGGGCCGACGCCGCCGCCTGTGAGGGCGCGCCCGGCGAGGAGCACGGCGGCCGTCGAGGCCGGGAAGCCCGTGCACCGCTGCATGGCCGAGAGCCCGCCGGCCGTGTCGCAGCGGTCGACCATCTCGTAGACGAGCGTGCCGTCGGCGCCGCCGCGGGTCCCGTCGACCTCGATGCGGAGGAGGACGGCGTCGTCGTAGTCGCCGCCGAGCCGCTTGCGGAGGCGGCGGACGAGGACGTCGCGGTAGGTCAGGTGCGTGCGGACGTCGAGCGAGGTCCGCTCGGCGAGGCCGAGGTCGAGGACGAACCGCATCCGCTCGGCGTGGCCGGGGTAGCGGATCGTCTTGACGTCGAGGCTCCCGACGCGCCCCTCGAGCGCCTCGGCGAGGCTGTTCAGCCCGGCCCCGGCGTAGAACGCCTCCATCGTCCCGAACCCGTCGACCTCGACCGGCTCGATGCCGGTCAGCGGCTCGCGCGTCTCGACGCGGCCGTCGACGACGACCGGCGCGGGCTCGGTGTAGTCGTCGAGGAGCCGCTCGGCCGAGTGGGGCGAGCCGGTGGCGGAACGGCTCCGGCGCCCGCAGCGGGACGTCGCCGAACCGGATCCGCACGGCGCTCGCGGCGTCGAGCGCGCCGACGGCCTTCATGGCGAGGACGCCGACGAGGCCCGGCGCCAGGCCGCACCCCGTCACGATCCACCGCTGACGGCGCTCGGCGAGCTCGGGCAGGCCGGCGTCGCGGAGCGAGGTCCCGAGGTCGACGAAGTGGGCCCCGAGGTCGAGCGCGAGCCGGGCCAGCCGGTCCGAGGGCTCCGGCCCGACGCACGACACGACGACGGCGCTCCCGCTGGCGATCGGCTCGAGGGCCTGCGCGTCGCGGGCGTCGGCCTCGAACGTCCGGAGGTTCGGGTGCGCGTGGGCCGCTCGGAACGCCCGGAGCGTGGCGGGCTGGGCCTCGCAGACCTGCACGCGCGTCGCGTCGCCGCTCGTGGCGAGGTCGACGGCGACGGCGGTGCCGATGGTGCCGGCTCCGAGGACGGTGACTTTCATGGCGTGAGCCGGGG
>JAAXJP010000680.1 GCA_012269805.1 Rubrivirga sp. | reverse complement strand
ACTCCGCACCGTTCCTATGGCTGAGGCCCAGACGCAGACCGACGCCGCCGCCGAGACCACCGAGGCCGAGGGCTCCCTCCTCGACTCCATCCTCGCCAAGGTCGACGTCCAGAAGCCGGCCGGCGACGTCCGTATCGACTCGTTCTCCGACGCCGCCGCCGTCGGCGGGCAGGACCGCGGGGCCATGATGTCGGCCGCGCTCCGGGTCTTCGTCGACGCCGTCACGAAGTCCGGCGAGCCCGTCGCGAAGATCGACAAGCACCTCGTCGACAGCCTCGTCTCCGACATCGACGCGACGATCTCGAAGCAGCTCGACAAGATCCTCCACAACAAGGAGGTCCAGAAGCTGGAGTCGGCCTGGCGCGGGCTGAAGTTCCTCGTCGACCGGACCGACTTCCGGAAGAACGTCAAGATCGAGCTCCTCAACGTGTCCAAGGACACGCTCCGGGAGTCGTTCGAGGACTCGCCCGAGCTCATCCAGAGCCCGCTCTACCGGCACGTCTACTCGAACGCCTACGACCAGCCCGGCGCCGACCCGTACTCGGCCATCGTCTCGAACTACGACTTCGGCGCGTCGCCCCAGGACATGGCGCTCCTGGGCGACATCTCGAAGGTGGCCGCCTCGGCGCACGCCCCGTTCCTCGGCGCCATCGGCCCGGAGTTCTTCGGGAAGGAGTCGATGGAGGACTGGAAGAAGATCCCCGACCTCTCCGCCTACATGGAGCTGGCCGACTTCACCAAGTGGAACGCGCTCCGCGACACGGAGGACGCGCGCTACCTGGGCCTCACGTTCCCGCGGTTCCTCCTCCGGCTGCCCTACGGCCCGGACACGGTCCCGGTCAAGTCGTTCAACTACGAGGAGTCGGTCACGGGCGACGACCACGAGCGGTACCTCTGGGGCAACTCGTCGTTCGCGTTCGCCTCCAACATGGTCCGCGCGTTCCAGCGCGACGGCTGGAGCGTCCAGATCCGCGGGCCCCAGTCCGGCGGCAAGGTCGACGACCTGCCCGTCCACCTCTACGACGTCGGCAAGGGGAAGCAGGCCAAGATCCCGACGGAGGTCCCGATCTCGGAGACCCTCGAGTTCGAGGCGGCCAACCTCGGCTTTATTCCGCTGTCGCACTACCAGGGCCGCGACTTCGCCTGCTTCTTCTCGGCCAACTCGACCCAGCGCCCGAAGCTCTACGACGACGACGCGGCCACGGCCAACAGCCGGATCAACGCGCGCCTGCCGTACATCTTCCTGGCCTCCCGGATCGCCCACTACCTCAAGGTCCTCCAGCGCGAGAACATCGGCGCGACGAAGGACGCGACGGTCATCGAGTCCGAGCTCAACACGTGGCTCAAGGGCCTCGTGACGGAGATGGACAAGCCGAGCGCCGAGCAGGTCGCGAAGTACCCGCTCAAGGCGGCCGAGGTCAAGGTGGTCGAGCTCGACGACAACCCGGGCTTCTTCCGCGTCCAGACCGCGATCAAGCCGCACTTCCAGATCGAGGGGATGGACATCAGTCTGTCCCTCGTGGGCAAGATGCCCAAGAAGTAGCGGGGCGGCCGACGGGCCGCCCCCCGGCCGCCGGCCCCGACGGGGGCTCCGCCGGCCGCCTCCCACCACGACCGCAACCGCCCGCCACGCGGCGGCTCCGGCGACCCGCCGGCGCGCCGCGAACGGGATCCCTATACCCCACCGCTCCACAGGAGCACTGCCATGCCTACTCCCATCTACATGTCCATCAACGACGGCGGCGTCGAGGGCTCCGTCGACATCGCGGGCCGCGAGGGCACCGTCGAGGTCATCGAGATGGACCACAACGTCCACATCCCGACCGACATCCACTCGGGCCGCTCCTCGGGCGTCCGCCAGCACGGCCGGATGACGGTCCGCGCGGCCATCGACAAGGCCACGCCCTACATCTACAAGGCCGTGACCGAGGGCGAGACCTACGAGACGGTCAAGTTTAGCTTCTACCAGATCGACGACACCGGCACCGAGGTCGAGTACTACACGATCACGCTCGAGCGCGTGAAGGTGGCCGAGGTCAAGCTCGACGTGCCCAACGTCAAGAACGTCGAGAAGGAGCACTACCCGCACATGGTCGAGTACAGCTTCGTCTACGGCAAGGTCACCTGGACCTGGACGGACGGGACGCTCGAGCACACCGACGACTGGGTCGCCGCTCGGTAGACCGAGAGGGACGTGGGACGGGGGATGACGGGATGGGGCCTCGGGCCTCCCCGCGTCCCTCGCCCCCCGCCGCGTCCCCATCTGCCCCATGGCCATCCGCCTCGCGCTGTTAGACGTGCTCGAGGGCCGGTTAGGCGGGCGCGGCGCTCCCCTCCCCACCGTCTAA
>JAAXJP010000069.1 GCA_012269805.1 Rubrivirga sp. | reverse complement strand
TCGACGTACCAGAGGACCCCGCCCTCAGCGGCGCCCTCGCCGGCATCACCGAGGCCGCCGGCCTCGGCGGCCCGTTCGACGTGGGCGAGGACGGGACGCAGGTCCCGTCGCTCGTGGTCGTCGACCTCGCGGGGGGCGAGCCGGTCTGGGGCGGCGTCGCCCCCGACGCGTTCCTCTACCCGGCCAGCGTGTACAAGGTGTACGTCGCCGCCGAGGTGCTCCGGCAGGTGCTGGAGGGGCGCTACGAGCTCGACAGCCCGCGCGTCGTTCGGCCCCACAACGCCGTCGACACGGCGCGCGAAGTGCTCTCGGACCCCCGCCCGCTCCTCCAAGCCGGCGACACCGTCACGGTCGGGTACCTCCTCGACCTGATGGTCACGCGGAGCGACAACAGCGCGGCCAACGAGCTGATCGACCTCGCCACGCGCCCCGCGATCGACTCGCTGATGCACCGCTACGGGTGGCAGGGGAGCGAGGTCACACGGAAGTTCCTGTCGCGGCGCGTCGAGGACGAGGGCTACGCCGAGGTCCCCGGCACGATGACGTCGGGCCGGCACGCGGCCGAGTTCCTGGCGCTCGCCGCCACCGACCGGCTCGTCCACCCGTGGGTGAGCCGCCGGCTGATGGCGCTCCTCACGGGCCAGCTCGATACGACGAAACTGGCGGCCGGCCTCCCGCGCGAGGCGGTCTACGCGAACAAGACGGGCTGGTGGAGTTATTGGACCCACGACGTCGGCGTCGTCCGCGACGGGGAGGCCCACTACGCGGTCGCCCTCCTCACGCCGCTCCCCGAGGCCGACGCGCGCCCGCGGATGGCCGAGGTCGGCGCGGCCGTCCACGCCCTGATGCGGGAGCGGGCCGCGCGCTGACCCCGCCCGCCGGACTGCGTGGCCCTGGCGGTTCGGCGTCGGGGCGGGGGGAGCCGGGGCGGGCCCCGGCCACCGGTAGCTTCCGGCATGTCCGACGACCTCTTCGCCGCCGCCGCTGAACGCCGCCGCCAGCGCTCGGCGCCCCTCGCCGACCGGATGCGCCCGCGCACGCTCGACGAGTACGTCGGGCAGCCGCACGTGCTCGCGCCCGGCAAGCTCCTCCGCCGCGCCGTCGAGGCCGACCGGGTCACGTCGCTCATCCTGTTCGGCCCGCCCGGGACCGGCAAGACGACGCTCGCGCGGATCGTCGCCAACACGACGCGGAAGCACTTCGCCAGCCTCAACGCCGTCCTCGCCGGCGTGAAGGACATCCGCGAGCAGATCGCGGCGGCCCAGGAGCGGCTCCGGCTCCACGGCCAGGGCACGATCCTGTTCGTCGACGAGGTCCACCGGTTCAACAAGAGCCAGCAGGACGCGCTCCTGCCGCACGTCGAGAACGGGACGGTCACCTTTATCGGGGCGACGACCGAGAACCCGTACTTCGAGGTCAACAAGGCGCTCGTCTCGCGGAGCCGGGTGTTCGAGCTCCAGACGCTGACGGAGGCCGACCTCCGCGGCGTCGTCGCCCAGGCGCTGGCGGACGCCGAGCGCGGCTACGGCGGCCTCGACGTCGTCGTGGAGGAGGATGCGCTGTCGCACCTCGTGAGCACGGCCAACGGCGACGCGCGCTCGCTCCTCAACGCGCTCGAGCTGGCCGTCGAGACCACCGAGGCGGACGAGGCCGGTCAGGTCCGCGTGACGCTCGAGGTCGCCGAGGACTCGATCCAGCAGCGGGCCGTCCTCTACGACAAGGACGGCGACGCCCACTACGACACGGTCTCGGCCTTCATCAAGTCGATGCGCGGCTCCGACCCCGACGCCGCGCTCTACTGGATGGCCCGGATGATCTACGCCGGCGAGGACCCCCGCTTCGTCCTCCGCCGCATGGTGATCTTCGCCTGCGAGGACGTGGGGCTGGCGGATCCGAACGCCGTCCGTGAGGCCGTGGCCTGCCTGCAGGCGTTCGAGTTCGTGGGGATGCCGGAGGGCCGGTTCATGCTCGGCCAGCTCTGCGTCTACCTCGCGACGGCGCCCAAGAGCAACTCGAACTTCGCCTTCTTCTCGGCGCTCGAGCACGTGGCGAAGGAGCAGACGCGCGACGTGCCGAACCCGCTCAAGGACGCCTCGCGCGACAAGAAGGGGCTCGGCCACGGCGAGGGCTACAAGTACCCCCACGCCTACCGCGACCACTACGTCCCGGAGCAGTACCTCCCGGGCGGGATGCAGGGGACGTACTTCTACGAGCCGAGCGACCAAGGCTACGAGGCCCGGCTGCAGGGGCGGCTCGAGCAACTCCGCCAGCGCGACGCCGAGGAGTCGATCGAGAAGCGGGTCCAGCGCTACGCCGAGGACGCCTCGGACGATGCGTAGCCTATAGCCGGCTACGGCG
>JAAXJP010000563.1 GCA_012269805.1 Rubrivirga sp. | reverse complement strand
GTCAAACATGCCGTCTGGCATAGAGGGGCACCTTCGGAAGGGGTTCGGAACCCCTTCGGATCGCGCACCGCGGGGTCCGGGCCGGGCGCGCCGAGACCACCGGGCGCCGTCTAGCCCCCCTGCCCCTCGGTGACGGTGAGGGTCCGGTCCACCCCGAGGTCCTCCCCCACGTCGACCTGCCCGGAGGGCCACTCGACGCGGACCGCCCCGATCGACGTGGCGTCGCCCAGGCCCACGTGGACGGTGAGGTCGTTGTGGCCGTTGAACGTGTTCTGGGTCGAGACCTCGCGGAGCTGGGTGACCGTCCGGCCCCCGATGGTGGCCGTGACCGACACCATCGCCCCGACGCCGGCCGCGTTCGAGGCCGTCCCGACGAGGCGGACCTTGACCCAGGCGTTCCCGTTGTCGGTCCGGTTCTCGTAGAGCCGGACGGGGTGGACGGCGGCCCCGGCCGGGTCTCCCTGCTGGCTGACGACGACGAGGTCGAGGTCGCCGTCGCCGTCGGTGTCGCCGAAGGCGGCCCCCGCGGTGGGGAGGGGGGCGGTGGTCCAGGCCCGCGTGAAGCGGCCGGCGCCGTCGTTGAGGTAGAGCCGGTCCTGGCCGATGGCGCCGGCCCCGCCCGTCGTCACGAACACGTCGAGGTCGACGTCGCCCCAGGTGTTGGCGAGGGAGAACCCCGTGCTCTCGGTCGTGAGCGGGTCGTCGGTGACCGGGGTGAAGGCGCCGTCGCCGTCGTTGCGGTAGAGGTCGTCGAGGCCGGCCGCCGGCGACCCGCCGCGGAAGCTGGTGACGAAGAGGTCGAGGTCGCCGTCGTTGTCGACGTCCTGCCAGTTCATGACCTGCCCGTCGCGGGCGTCGGTGGCGGGGGCCCCGTCGGTGATCCGGACGAAGGTGCCGCCGTCGTTGCGGTAGAGGTGGTCCACGTCGAGGGAGCCGTCGGCGGGGCCGCTCCCGATGAAGAGGTCGGGGTCGCCGTCGCGGTCGTAGTCGCTGAAGGTGGGGACGGTGTAGGTGTCGAGGCCGTCGGTGACGGGTCCGCCCTCGACCCGCGTGAACCGGGGCCGCCCGTCGACCGCGTCGACCTGCCGGACGAGCGCGTTCGGCTGGCTCGGGTCGCTGACGAACCCGGCCGGGTGGGCGACGACGACGTCGAGCCGCCCGTCGCCGTCGACGTCGGCCCAGGCGCCGGTCCAGCCCTCGACGCCGCCGGCCGGCGAGAAGAGATCGTCGAGCGCCCGGTACGCGAAGCCCGTCCCGTCGTTGAGGAGGAGCCGGACCCCGCCGCCGGTGTCCCCGAAGCCGCGGGCGTTGCCGGTCGCCCCGACGAGGAGCACGTCGAGGTCGCCGTCGTTGTCGGCGTCGGCCCAGGCGTGGCCGATGGAGCCGGGGCCGGCCGTGAGCGGGCCGGCGTCGACGGCCGTGAACGCGCCGCCGTCGTTGCGGTAGAGGGCGTCCCCCCCCGTGGGGCTGTACCGGCTGACGAAGAGGTCGGGGTCGCCGTCGGCGTCGACGTCGGCGAAGCTGACGCCCCAGGACCGGACGGGGACGTCGAGGTCGCCGGCGGTGACGTCGGCGAACGTGACCTGCGCGCCGGCGGGGAGCGGCGAAAGGCACGCGAGGAGGAGGGCGAGGCGGGCGGCCATGGCGGCGGGGCGGACGGGACCGGAAGGACCCCCACCCGCTCGGCCCAGGCCGTCGGGGGCCGTTCGGATTTCCTTACGATCCGCGAGGCCGGTGTGGGCCGGGGAGCGACGCGGCGACCGGCAGCCCTCGGCGCCAACCCCTCGGTCGCTCATCGGGATCGCTGAGAGGGTCGACGTCACCGAGGAGAGCCACGAGCGCCAGTTTGGAGGAAAGCCCCGCTGCCGCCGCCGTCCCCGCGTCCCCGGCACGACCGCCCCGCCCGCGTCCGCGACGCGGCCGCCCTGCCCCGGCCACGCCGAGCGCCGGCGGTACACGGGGGTGGCGGCCGCGATCAGCGTCCCGACGGTCCACTCCGCAGTGGAGAAGGCGCGCGGGGCCAACGAGCCGGTCCAGGGCGTGGGTCTCCTCCTCCGACTGTTCGAGGTGGCCCCGGTCGGCGCGGGGTCCTCGGACTACGCGGACGGCGTGGTCCACGAGGCAGCGCGGGCCGCACGGTGCGACGCGATCGTGACGCAGTACGGGAGCGACTTCGCCGCGGCGACGCTCCCGGTGTACGCCCCAGCCGAGCTCCCAGCCGCGCTAGCGGCGCGTAGCCCCCGGGCCGGACCGGTCCCCCGCGACGGAATCCGGCCTCAGGCTCGCTGAGATCGGAATCGGCTGTGTAAATCCACCCCCCTCCGCCGAGGCCCCCGCCACCGAATGCGCTTCCCGGGAC
>JAAXJP010000256.1 GCA_012269805.1 Rubrivirga sp. | reverse complement strand
GGGCCGTGGGAGGGCCCCTCTGCCCGTCGATCCCCACACTAGCGGGCGCTCGTTACGTCGCGTTTACCCGCCCGTTATCGGAGCGTTACGCACCCCCGGGTTCCGTGAAGCGCCGCCGAAACTCCGGGCTCGGGGCCGGCCGCCGCCGCGACGTCACCGCGCGTTCGCTCGCTCGCCGGACGGCGTCGCCCCGACGGTTCGGGCCGAGGCGGACCGGGTCGAGGTCGCTGCCGTCGTTTCCCCGCCGCCCTGAACCTTTCGGCCCGCGGCGCCGTCTTGGGGACCCCTGTTGCAACGGACACTCTGCCCCGCTCCCCGCTCCGCACGACGGCGACCCTGTTCGCCCTCTGGCTCCTCGTCTTCACGGCGGCCAGCCAGACCATCGTCGTCACCCCCATCCTCCCGGTCATCGGCGAGGCGCTGGGTGTGGGGACGGAGCCCCTCGGCCTCTTGGTGTCGGTGTACTCGTGGGTGCTGGCGGCGGCGGCCCTCATCATGGGGCCCATCTCCGACCGGATCGGGCGGCGGCGCGTCCTCTTGTTCGGCTCCGGCGCGCTCGTGGTCGCCCTCGCGCTCCACGAGCTAGCGGACACGTTCGAGGCGCTTCTCGTCATGCGGGTGCTGGCCGGCGCGGGGGGCGGGATGCTCTCCGGCGCGGCCGTGAGCTACGTCGGCGACGCGTTCCCCTACGAGAAGCGGGGCTGGGCGAACGGGTGGGTCATGAGCGGCGTCCCGTTCGGGCTCGTCCTCGGCATCCCGCTCGGCCGCGCGCTCGCCGTCGCGTTCGACTTCCGGACGCCGTTCGTGGCGTTCGCCGGGGTGATGGCCGTCGCGTTCGTCCTCATCCTGACCGTCGTGCCTCAGCCCGACGTCCAGCTCTCCGAGGAGCGGCCGACGATCCGCAGCGCGCTCCGCCAGTACGCCGCGCTGATCCGCGGGAAGGGCGGGACGGCGGCGGCCGCCGCGACCTACTTCCTCATGTACTTCGGGCTGGGCCTCCTCATCGTCTACCTCCCGCAGTGGCTGACGTCGCGGTTCGCCCTCGAGGTCGCGCCGTTCGGCGAGCCGCTCGAGGTGTTCGGCCTCCCGCTCGACTTTATCGCGACGCTGTTCCTCGTGGGCGGGCTGGCGAGCGTGGTCGTCGGGCCGCAGGCCGGGACGCTCTCGGACGCCGTCGGGCGGAAGCCGCTGATCCTCACGTCGTGCCTCGGGCTGGCCGTCGTCACGGCCGCGCTGCCGTTTGTCGTCGTCGAGCGGTGGGCGGCGTACCCCGTCTACGTCGCCATCATGGGCCTCTTCGCGCTGCGGATGGCGCCGCTCCAGGCGCTCCTGACGGCGCTCGTGCCGAGCCGCCAGCGCGGCGCCTTCCTCTCGCTCACGATCGCGATCGGGCAGATCGGGACGGGGGTGGGGGCGGCCGTCGCCGGCGCCCTCTACGCGGAGGCCGGCTACGCGGCCAACACGACGCTCTCGGCCGTCGTGGTCCTGGCGATGGCCGCGCTCGTGTGGGCGTGGCTCCCCGAGCCGACGGGGCAGGCGGCCGACCCGGTCCCGGAGGCCGCCGAGGCGGGCGTGGTCGCGGGCGAGACCGGGGCGCCGTAGCGGGGCGCCGTAGCGGGGCGCTACTCGCTCGTGTCGCCGGAGTTGAGCGTGGCGAGGAGCGCCGGCAGCGCGTCCGGCGTCGAGAGGACGACGCGGGCGCCGGCGTCCATCAGCGTCCGCCCGTGCTCGAGCACGTCGAGGCCGGGCGGCACGACGCCGACGGCCACGCAGCCGGCCGCGCGCGCCGCGCGCATGTCGTCGACGGTGTCGCCGGCGTAGACGGCTTCCTCGGCCTCGACGCCGAGCTCGGCGAGGGCGAGCTCGAGGCCGTACGGGTCGGGCTTCTCCCGGCCCGCCTGGCGGTCCATCCCCACGACGACCGGGACGTGGGCGTGCCACTCAAACCGCCGGAGCGTCCAGAGCGCGTCGGCCTCGGGGCGGCCCGTCACGAGCGCCAGCTTGTAGCGCTGGACGAGCGCCTCCAGCGTCGACGTCTGGATGGCCGACGGCTCGGTCGCGATGAGCCCGTCGTAGTCGGTGCCCTGGTAGATCGCGTTGAACCGGTCCTTGATGGCCTCGAACGGCGCGTCCTCTTCCGAGACCCCGGCCTCGCGGACGAACGCCTCGCTCAGCACCCAGTCGTTGTTGAACCCGCCGGCGTCCTTTTTGGCCTGGATCTGCTCCGGCGTCGGGCCCTCGCCGGCAAAGTGGGCCACGGTCTCAGTGATCGCTCGCCGGTACGAGCCGCGGACGTCCACGAGGACGCCGTCCATGTCGAGGAGGACTGCTTTCAAAGGGGGAGAGGCAAGGGGGATGTGGGG
>JAAXJP010000170.1 GCA_012269805.1 Rubrivirga sp. | reverse complement strand
GCGGGCCGTGAGCGTGGTGGACATGGGCTGTGGGGGGCGTGGGGACGGACGGCCCCGGCGGGGAGCCGGTGACCGCCGCCAACGTGCCTCGCGGGCGTCGTCTCAGCGGTATCGCTGCGTCCCGAGCCGTCGAGGCAGCGTCTCAGGGACGGAGCGTCAATCGATCGGGACGCTCGTTCAGACCGCGACCCGCTGACAGACGGCGGCCGGAGAGGCGAGCATGTACGATGGCGGGGAATGAGATCGGACGAGATCAAGCAATCCGTCGCGCGAACCGAGCACATGGGTGAGGTCACCTATTTTGCTGGCCTGCCCCCGCGACCTGATGGCCCTCACGCTCTCCTCGGCCGACCTCTCTCGGATCCGTGCGGCACAGGATGTCCTCCTAGCACCGCTCGCTGCGCCGAGCGTCGAGGTATGGGGGCGCCGCGTCGTCGAGGCGCTGGCGGAGGTTCTCGGCGCCGAGAGCGGACTCGTGCTCCTGCCGTTCGAGAGCGCACCCCTGGTTGACTGCGGGACAGGCCGGCGTCTAGCGGAGGTGTTCGAGCACTACTTCGTCGAGCCAGCAACGACGGGCGCACCGTTCCCGGACCCCGCCATCACCCGAAGCACGAAGATCCGTCTCTCCCGTGCCATTCGTACCCTCTCGTACGCACGTCTCGACCACTTTCTCGACGGAGCGCTCAGCCGGTCTTCGATCTATAACGAGATGCAGGCCGCCCATTCCCACCAGGACATGGCGTCCCTCCTCGCGGACCTCTGGCGAGACGACGAGCGTGTCGAAGGGGCTGTGCACCTCTATTTCGACGCGTATTCCGCGTTCGGCGACGAGACTCTGAGTGTCCAGGATCTCTTGGTTCCCGCCTTTCATGCTGGTCTGAACGCCGCGCTGGACTTGGACGCTCGCCGGTCTACTCTCGACGCGCTCGATGTGCCGTTCGTGGTGTGCGACGTGGACGGCCGCGTCGTCCACGAGACCCCGGCCCTCACCGCCGCCTTGGCAGGCGACGAGCAGGGAGGCCACATCCGTGCAGAGGCGCTCCGGCTGGCGTCCGACCTTGGTGGTGCCGACCTAGCTGTGCATCCAGAACGTGTCCTGCCCACGGCGCGTGGGACGTACACTCTCCGGGCGACTCTCTTGCCCGAGGGCGCCTCGCTCGGCCCCCGGCCGGGTGTGCTCGTGGCGGTCACGGTTCCGACCTCACCGTGGCCTGCCAGTGAGGTCCTCCAGAGCCGATTCGGATTGACCCGCCGCGAGGTTGAGGTCGCAGTGTTGCTCGCGCAGGGCTTACCCAACAGCAGCGTCGCCAAGGCCCTCTACATCAGCCCACACACGGCCCGCCGACACACAGAGCGCGTGATGGCCAAGCTGGACGTGCCGGCACGCGCCCAGGTCGCCGCGGCCATCCTCGCCGACGCCTAGAAATCCCTGCGGTGACCCACGACGGGGACCCTCGTCGTACTCGCGGAACGGCCGTGGACAGTGGGCGGCCCTCTCGGTGTGTAGCGGGAGGGTCGGTGCAAGTCTCGTAATAGAGAATCGACCTCGCCGGCGACCGTATTCGTGGATCCGCCGGTCCCTCTCAGAAACGGCCGTAGCTCGGGCGATACGGGATCTACTCGGTGATCGGCCACACCGGCCCCTCATCCGTTCGACAGGTTGTCTGGAAATCAGCGTCCGGAAGTCCATGTGTGGGGACAGCCTCCGGCGGAGGTTTTTTAGAGGCCATGGGCCGGGGCTCGAGGGGAGAGGGGGACACCTCGGGCGGCATGGGGCATGTCGGACCACGGGGCGCCCCTCCCTGACGCGTCGTCTGCCCCCCTACCTCGTCGCCCTCGTCGGCGTCCTGTCCAACAACGATGGGTGCGTCAACGCCCGGACGCCGGGGTGAGGAGGGGCGAGCCGTCCATCAAGTGCTGCTGCGAGCTCCGAGAGATGGGCGCCCGCGTGTTCTCCAATACCTACGCGTTGCCCGGGGACATGAGCCGGCGGGTCATGGACACGCTCCTCGCCGTCTCGCCCCACTTCGTCCTCTATGGCATCGACGAGGCGTTCATCCACCTCCCGTCGGCCGGCCGGACCGGCCACGCGCTACGTGAGCACGCCGAAGCCACGGCCCGCGAGATCAGGCGGCGGTGCTTCGGTGGACGGGGAGTCGTTTCTCGAGGTGGATGCCGGATCTAGCAGATTGTGAGTATCCCAGACGGGGCCGGTTGTTGCCCCCTGGAACGGCTCGTAGGTTGGGCGCCCCCGATGACTCACGCGCGTCGTGGTCAGGGCCGCTGAGGCG
Source organism: Rubrivirga sp. (assembly GCA_012269805.1). GTDB lineage: Bacteria > Bacteroidota > Rhodothermia > Rhodothermales > Rubricoccaceae > Rubrivirga. The sequence goes on along the minus strand of JAAXJP010000170.1, from coordinate 72 downwards.
GACCGTGTGCTACATCTGTCCCACGGACCGGCGTCTCCGGCGCGCGCCTGCCATTTCACCCACGGAGGGGTG
>JAAXJP010000232.1 GCA_012269805.1 Rubrivirga sp. | reverse complement strand
ACGACGAGCCGATGGTCCGGACCGTGACGTCGAAGCTCCTCCGGCTGCGGGGCCACGAGGTCACCGAGGTCGACGGCGGCCCGGCCGCGCTCGCCGCGCTCGCCGACGGGACCGTGGTCGACGCCGTCGTGACGGACCTCTCGATGCCCGACATGAGCGGGCGCGAGCTCGCCGCCGCCATCCGCTCGCGGCACCCGGGCCTCCCGGTCCTCCTCCTCACCGGCGACACCGACGCCGAGGCCGACGGGGCCGACGTGGCGGCCGTCGTCAAGAAGCCGTTCCAGCTCGACGTGCTCGACGCGGCCGTGCGCGAGGTGGCGGCCGGCGCCTGACCCGACTCGGCGCCGGGGCGAGCGGCGTCACCTGGTCATCAGAAACGCCGCCTACGCTCGATAACGGCGCGAATGGCGACTACGCTCCGCTTATTGCAGGAAGTACAGAAGAGCCCATCATTACAACCGTGTGCCCAGAACCGGGCACGTGTGCCCCAACGGGCCACCTCGGTAAGGGCGAGTCGTGAGACGCCCCCCCACATTCCGATCCCGACGCGGCCCTACGGTCGGGAGGCGTAGATGCGAACCGCACGCGCGGCGCCCGACACAACGCGCGTTCACACGCGAGCCCCTGACGGACTCGCGCATCTCGATCCACAAGTCTCGAGTTCACGGACCTCCCGGGTGCGGGACTCGACGAGGCTCGGTACAGGCCGGTCTCTGAGCATCGGACTTGGGCCTATCGGACAACGGTGAACCGATGAGCAACCTGCTCGCGGCCTGAGACGAGGCGGATAACGTAGAGGCCCGGCGCGAGGCCCGCAGGCAGGGTCGTCTGTGCCAGCCCGGCGTGGTGGAATCCGTCTACGAGGACGTCCACCTCACGCCCGAGGAGGTCGACCACGGTCATCCGTGCGTGGCCAGGGGCTGAGAGCCGGTAGGTCACGGTCGCCCCGCCCCGCGATGGGTTCGGGACGGGGGGCGCCAGCCACGTACTGGTCGCCGCGGCTACCTCCGTGTCCGTCGCGCCCCCGACGGTAACCGTGATCGGGATCGTCGTTTCCGGGGCGTCCGGGTCGTTCGTGATCAAGACGAGATCGAGCGTATACGTCCCCGGCGCGAGGCCCGACGCGTCGACAGTGATGTCGACGGTGGCCGACCCTCCGGGGAACACGCTCCCGGCGTGGGTGCTCAACGCGTACCAGTCAACGGGCTCTTCGTAGTCGAGGTCGAACCACAAGTCCATGTCTGGGATCGCGGCGGCCGCGGCTGGGGAAGGACCACCGTACGCCGTCCCCCCCTCGTACACGTCCTCTGAGTGGTAATAGACAGCCGCTCCCTCGGTCATATCGACGAACCACGTGTACGTCTCGTCCGCGGTGATGGCTACGGGCGGTGACATCTCGAAGGGGGCCCAGTAGGTGGATTGGTTCTCCGAAGGAGCTGTGAACGCGGCCGACACGGCGGCGACCTCGGCCCCTCCAGTTCCTTCGCCCGCGAACAGCCGGAGGGTCGCCGACCACGTAGGTGAATGTGGGGGGCCGGCGTTGAGCACGGGGAGGGTGAGGGAGCGGAGGAGGCCCGTACACGGGGCCGTGTAGCTCTGGCCCCGCTCGACGGACCCGGCGGACATCACCCTCCCGTACGAGGCGCCCCCCGTGTAGCCTAACGAGAACGGTCGGGCCGGATCGCACGGGGGCGCCCCGTCGACCCACTCCTGCGTCTTGGCCCTCCAGGCAAGGGGATAGGCACCAGCCGGGGCCTCGTTCGAGATCGTAAGAGACCGCGTGGCCGTCCCGCCGAGGGGGAGGTCGATCGAGACCGACCCGAGGGATGCCGAGAGCGAGGCTGGGGCGGAGGGGCGATCTCGGAAGCCGGCCAGCGTCGCGGCTCGTTCACGCCAGAGCCGGGCGTTGTCGGCCGTGGAAACGTCCCCGGTAGGGCCGTCGGACTCGGGCGCCGTCGTGTCGTCGTACGTGACGTGTGGGGACGACCAGTACGGGATCCGTTCGCAGTAGAAACCGGCGTCCGCGCACTCGATGTTGTACGCCATCACGGTCCGCCACCGGCCCGCGGTGTTGACGGCCCCCTGGCCGTAATCATAGGGGGGACTCCGCTCACTGTTGTTGTTTTGGTACGCATCGTGCGAGGAGCCCGCGTTGTGGCCGATCTCGTGGGCCAGCGTGCTGAAGCGAGCCGCATTCGTGGCGACGAGAGAGAAGGCCCAGGCCTCCGTGACGTCGAGGAACCCCCTGCCCCCGTACCCGTAGTCCGAACCGTTGCCCGCGAACAGGACGACGAGGTCGGCCCCATAGGCATCACGGAGGTCGTGGACCTCGTCGAACCGCCCGTCGTCTGAATCCTGGAGGGC
>JAAXJP010000129.1 GCA_012269805.1 Rubrivirga sp. | reverse complement strand
CCGACGGGGAGCGGCTGGTGGCACTGGGTCGTGGTCGACGTGCCGGCCACGGCGACCGGATTGGAGGCCGGGGCTGGCTCGGCGGGCGGCGCGCTCCCGCCGGGGGCCGTGCAGATGAGGACCGACGCGGGCACGGCGGGGTACGGCGGACCGTGCCCGCCCGACGGCGACGATCCCCACCGATACGTGTTCACGGTCGTCGCCCTCGACGTGGAGCGGCTCGGGGTGCCGGCCGACGCCACGGCCGCCCTCGTGGGCTTCACCGTCAACGCCCACGCGCTGGCGCGGGTGACGCTCACGGCGACATACGGCCGCTAACCCGCCCCCCCTGGTTCCAACACCCATGCCTGAAACGATGAGGATCGCGATCGTGGGCGTCGGCGGCGTCGGCGGCTACTACGGGGCGCGGCTCGCGGCGGCCGGCCGCGAGGTCGTGTTCGTCACGCGCGGCGCGGCCCTCGCCGCGCTCCGCCGCGACGGGCTCCGCGTGGACAGCGTGCGGGGGGACGTGTGGGTCCGCGACGTGGTCGCGACCGACGACCCGTCGGGCGAGGCGCCGGTCGACGCCGTGCTCCTGGCCGTGAAGACGTGGCAGGTGGCGGAGGCGTGCGAGGCGGCGCGGCCGCTCTTGGGGCCGGGGACCGTCGTGGTCCCGCTCCAGAACGGAGTGGACGCGCCGTCCCTGGCGGCCCGCGTGGTCGGGGGCGGTAGGGTGCTCCCCGGGACGGTGAAGGTGTTCGCCGAGACCGTGGGGCCGGGCCACGTCCAGCACGGGAGCGGACCCGGGACGGTCACGGTCGGCGAGTGGGCGGGGGGCCCGAGCGCGCGGCTGGCGCGGTTGGGGCAGGCGCTCGACGTGCCCGGCGTCGAGTCCGAGCCGGTCGACGACGTGTGGGCCGCGCTGTGGACGAAGTTCCTGTTCGTCGCGCCGCTGGGCGCCGTCGGGGCCGTCACGCGGGCGCCGGTCGGGGTGCTCCGGTCGGAGCCGGAGACGCGGGCGCTCCTGGTCCGGGCGATGCGCGAGGCCGAGGCCGTGGGCCGGGCGCGCGGCGTGGCCCTCGCGCCCGACGTCGTGGACCGGATGCTCGCGTTCCTCGACGCCCACGACCCGTCGAGCACGACGTCGCTCCACCGGGACGTCGTGGCCGGCCGGCCGTCAGAACTTGAGGCGTGGCCAGGGGCCGTCGTGCGGCTCGGCCGGGAGGTCGGCGTGCCGACGCCCGTGAACGGGGCGCTCTACGACGTCTTGCTCCCCCTCGAACGGCGCGCGCGCGGGCAGCTCACGTTCGAGACGTGAGCGGCCTGTGCCCCCCCGACCCGCGGGGGCTGTGTCTGTCGCAGGCCCGGCGTCGGCGGTAGGCTGCGTCCCGCTCCCCCTCCGCGACCGCGGACGCCCATGCCCCCCTCGCTGTCCGACCACCTCGCGTCCCTGTTCGCCTACGATCTGTGGGCGGACCGGGCCCTGGCCGACGCGCTCGGCGGGGCCCTGTACCCGGCGGGGACGCCCCCCTTCGACACGGCGCCGGTGGAGGAGGCCGCCCGTCTGTTCGCCCACCTCACACGGGCGTCGGAGGTCTGGCTCGGGCGGGTCGAGGGGACCGAGGCCGCCGGCCTCCCGGTCTGGCCGTCGGACCCAGACGTTCCCGCCAGTCTGGCCCGGGCGGAGCGGGCGGCGGCCGGGTGGCGGGCTCTTTTCCACGAAACCGAGGCCCTGGGCCGGCCCGTCGCCTCCGCGACCTCCCGGGGGGAGCGGTTCGGGACCGCGCTGTCGGAGATCGCCGCGCACGTCGTGAACCACGGGACGCACCACCGGGGCCAGGCGGTCCGCCTCCTCCGCGAGGCCGGCCTGGAGCCGCCGGTCCTCGACCTCATCGCCTACGTCCGCGAACCGGGACGCCTCGTCGGGGCCGACCGGCTCGCAGCGGCCCCCGTAAGCGGATGATCCAAGTGCGCTTCCGCCTCCTCCATCGTAATGGCTCAGTCCGTTGACGAGTTCGTCGTCCGGTTGCCTGGCGGCATCCGCGAGATCGTGCTCGCCCTCCGGCGACAGGTAGAGGACGCCACGCCGGACGCCCCCCAAGCGATCAAGTACGACGCCCTCTGCTTCTTCAAAGGCAAACGGCCGTTCGTCGGCATCTCGCCCCACCAGAGACATGTGTCGGTGATCTTCGACCGAGGGGCGGAGCTGGCGGACCCCGACGGCCTGCTGGAGGGCAGCGGTAAGGCGCGGCGTCAGATCACGGTGCGCGACCTCGGAGAGATCGACGACTTGCCCATTCGGGATTACGTACGCGAGTCGTTTGGCCTCGGATGAGCGCGCCGCAGAACGGTCGTCTTCCAGCGGGCCCCGTGCCGGGACTGATCG
>JAAXJP010000629.1 GCA_012269805.1 Rubrivirga sp. | reverse complement strand
GCCCACGCCCCTCGCCCTACTTCAGCCGCTCGGCGATGCGGGCGTCGAGGTGGTCGCGGACGGCCTCGATCGGCACCATCTCGACCACGTCGTGGGCGAACGCGTAGAGGAGCATGGCCCGCGCGTCGGCCTCGGAGACGCCGCGGCTGCGGAGGTAGAACACGTGCTCGGGCTCGATGGCACCGGTCGTCGAGCCGTGCGAGCACTTGACGTCGTCGGCGTAGATCTCGAGCTCGGGCTTCGAGTAGTGGTGCGCGTCCGGGGAGAGGACGACGCCCTGGCTCTGCTGGTAGGCGTTCGTCTGCTGGCCCTCGCGCTGGACGAACACCTTCCCGTTGAAGACGCCCGTGCCCTGATCGTAGATGATCCCCTTGAACAGCTCGTTCGACTCGCAGCCCGGGGCCACGTGGTCGATGAGCGTGTTCGTGTCGACGTGCTCGGCGCCGTGGCAGATGTAGAGCCCGCCGATCGTGGCGTTGCCGCCCTGGCCGGCCGGGACCATCACCGAGTTGTTGCGGACCGTCCCCGCGGCGAACGTGAACGTCAGGGTCGAGACGGTCGAGTCGCGCTCCTGGTAGCTCTGGACGTGCGTGACGGCGTTGGCCTCGTCGCCCTCGTCCTGGATCCGGACGTGCGTGACGTTCGCGGCGGCGCCGGCCACGATCTCCGTGAGGTCGTTCCGGAACGTCGGCGCGTCGCCACGGGCGACGTAGGATTCGACCACCTTGACTTCGGCCATCTCGCCGACCACGACGAGGTTGCGGCCCTGGACGAACGTCGGCTCGTCCGCCGTCAGGACGTTGACGACGTGGATCGGTCGCTCGACCGCGACGCCCTTCGGCACGTGGACGTAGACGCCGTCGAGCGAGAGGGCGGCGTTGAGCGCGGCGAACGCGTCGCGCTCGACGCGGACGTGGGCGCCGAACGTGTCGGCGAGCGCGTCGGGCGACTGGCGGGCCGTCTCGGCGAGGCTCGCGACCGTCACGTCTCCTGGGAGGCCGCCGAGGTCGGACGCGTCGGCGTCGAACCGGCCGTTGACGATCACCACGCGGACCGCGTCGAGCCCGTCGATTCCGGCGGCCGCCAGGTCCGCCTCGGTCACCGAGGCGGGAGGGGCCGGGGCGTAGTCGGGCTTGAGGGCCGGGCGGAGGTCGGTGTACTTCCACGCCTCGTCGCGCGTCGTCGGGAGCCCGGCGGCCTCGAACGCGTCCTTGGCGGCCGTGCGTCGGACGGCGAACGGGTCGGGCGCGCCGTCGCCGGAGAACGCGCCCTCGAGCGCCTCCGTCGCGTGGCGGAGCAGGGCGGGGGCCTTTTCGAGGTCGATCATCGGAAGGTCAGAGTTCGAAGTGTTGGAGTCCGTCCGGGCCGTCTCACGCCGCGGTGGCCGCCTCCTCGAGGAGCCAGTCGTAGCCTTTCTCCTCGAGCTCCTCGGCGAGCTCCGGGCCGCCCGAGCGGACGATCCGGCCCCCGACGAGGACGTGCACCTTGTCCGGGGTGATGTAGTTGAGCAGGCGCTGGTAGTGCGTGATGAGCACGAAGGCGCGGTCGTCGGCCCGGAGCTTGTTGACGCCGTCCGACACGATCCGGAGCGCGTCGATGTCGAGGCCCGAGTCGGTCTCGTCGAGGATCGCGAGGCGCGGGTCGAGCATGGCCATCTGGAAGATCTCGGCCCGTTTTTTCTCGCCGCCCGAGAACCCCTCGTTCACCGATCGCTGCGTGAGCTTCGGGTCGAGGTTGACGAACTCGGCCTTCTCGCGCATCAGCTTGAGAAAGTCGCCGACGGAGAGCGGCTCCTGCTTGCGGTGCTCGCGGACCGAGTTGACGGCCGTGCGGAGAAACTGGTGCGTGCTCACGCCCGGGAGCTCGACCGGGTACTGAAACGCCAGGAAGAGGCCCTCGCGGGTCCGCTCCTCGGGGTCCATCTCGAGCAGGTCGTCGCCGTCGAACGTGATCGAGCCCTCGGAGACCTCGTAGTCGTCGCGGCCGGCGAGCACGTTGCCGAGCGTCGACTTGCCGGACCCGTTCGGGCCCATGATCGCGTGGACCTCGCCGGGGTTGACCTCGAGCGAGAGCCCCTTGAGGATTTCGTGGTCCTCGACGGAGACGTGCAGGTTGTTGACAGAGAGAAGAGCCATCCTTCGGTTCAGAGTGCGGCGCCCCGTGGCGCCCGGTTCGGGAGAGTCGTGGAGTCGGTCCGCCTCGGCGTCGAGGCGGGGCGGGCTAGCCGACGGAGCCTTCGAGCTGGACGGAGAGCAGCTTCTGCGCCTCGACGGCGAACTCCATCGGGAGCTTGGCCAGGATCTCCTTGGCGTAACCGTTGACGATGAGGTTCAGGGCGTCCTGCTCCGAGATCCCGCGGGCCTGACAGT
>JAAXJP010000145.1:1290-2370 GCA_012269805.1 Rubrivirga sp. | reverse complement strand
GGTGGAGGGCGAGGGCGTCTCGGAGGGGGCCGTCGTCGGGATAGAGGGCGTACTCCCGGGGGCGGAGGTCGTCGAAGCCCGTCGTGTGCTCGAGGAGGTGGGCGACCCGGACGGGGTGCGAATCGTCCCAAGGGTTTCGCACGTCGAGGTCCGGGGCGGCCTCGCGGACCGGCTGGTCGAGCGCGAGCCGGCCGCGGCCGGCCAGGCGGAGCGCCGCGAGGGCGACGAGCGACTTGGTGACGGAGTTGGCCCGGAACAGGGTGGTCGGGGTCACCGGGCCGGCGTCTCCCGCGCGTCCGACCCCGGCTGCCCAGACGGTGTCGCGGGCGACGAGCGCGACCGACGCCCCGAGGACGTGGCTGCGCTCGAGCGCCGTCTCGGTCTCCAGGACCACGCGTTCGAGGTCGGCGGGGCTCCACGGCGCGGCCGGCTGCGCGGCGAGGGGGACGGCTGTGGAGACGACGAGGGCGGCGGCGGCCGCGCGCGCGGCGATCGTCATGGGGCTTCGAGGAGGCGGCCGGGCGGGGCCGTCGCTACGGGCCGGGTCTGCGCGGGTTGCGGCGTGGCTCCGAGCTACGCTGAGGGTCGCGGGAGCCCTAGCGACTGTGGAGGCCCGTGCCCGTGCGCCCTGAGGGCGCCGCGGCATGACCGCGGCCCGTGTCGGCCGGATGAAACCGAATGGGAAGCGTCCCCCGCTGCGGACCCGCCGCCGCAGGTCGCTCCGGAGAGCGAGCGTCCCCGACTCGTCTGGCGGGCCGCGCTTCTGTAGCTTCCCTCACTCCCGCCACCGACCGGGTCGGGGCTCAGCGTCCCCCTCGGCCTATACTGCTCCCTCGGGCTGAAGGCCCACCCCACGTCGATCCCGCCCGTACAGAACGTCCGTGTTGAGGGGACTCTCTCTCCTTCTGCTCCTCCTCTGCTCAGCAGGCGCCCGTGGCCAGGCCGGGGGGCTCGGGCCGGACACAGAACGCCAGATCGACTCCCTCTTTGCCGCCTTCGACCGTGCCTGGTCGCCAGGCTAAGAGGTCGGAGTAGTGAGGGATGGCTGGGGGATCTTTGGTCAGGGCTACTGGAAAGCCA
>JAAXJP010000145.1:0-1280 GCA_012269805.1 Rubrivirga sp. | reverse complement strand
CCACCTCGCCTCGCTATCGAAGCAGTTCACCGGAGCGGCCATCGCGCTGCTTGTGATCGACGGGGCGGTCGCACTCTCGGACCCGGTCGCCGAGTACGTACCAGACGTCGCGAAATATGGGGATGAGCTCCGGATCGAGCACCTCGTCTACATGACGAGCGGCCTGCACGATTACTCCCACCAGCCGCGTCACAGCGGCCTCCCGTGGCAGACGTTCTACTACTTCACGACGGAGGAGGCCATCGAGGCCGCGTTGCGTCCCGACACCCTGCGCTTCATCCCCGGTAGTCGGTGGGAGTACTCGAACACGAACTACATGCTGCTCACCCGGGTCGTCGAGCACGTCACGGGGGAACGCTTCGCGGCGTTCATGCGCGAGCGGGTGTTTGCCCCGCTCGGCATGGAGGCGACGCACGTCAACGACGACCCGACGCTGATCGTCCCGAACCGCGCTGTAGGGTACAGGCTGCGCTCAGCCGACCTCACCCGGGAGGCCCGCGAGCTCGGGCTATACGTCCGGGACCAGCCGGGCTGGCTCCAACTCCCGCGCGTCGCGCCTCACTACGGCGGCAGCGGAGTGTTCAGCACGCTGGAGGACCTGGCGAAGTGGGACGCCAACTTCTACACGGGAAGGCTCGCGGGCCCCGCCTTCACGGAGCTCATGGGCAGAAGGGAGCGCTTCGGGCACGGCAAGGACAACGACGCCTTCGGGCTGTACTGGGGCGAGTTCGAAGGACGGCGGCTTCTGGCCTACGACGGGAGCGACGTCGACGGATCGAGCTACATGGCCCGGTTCCCTGAGCAGCGGACGACGGTGATCGTCTTGTCCAACATCTCGTCGGGGCCCGCCAGCGGCCGGGCCTACGAGCTCATGCGCCTGCTCATCCGCAGTGGCGCTCTGTAAGCCAGCGCCGTAGCGCCCCTCGATGGGGCTGTACGGGCCGAGCGTGGCGCCCGGACACGACGACGATGGGCTCTGGACCATGGCCCGGTGGCCTCGCAGTGGGCCCGCGCCGGTCCCCTTCGGCCCCCGCCGACGCGGCGGGGTTCGGACGCGCCGCGCGTGCTCACGGGACAGCCGTCCCCTGCTCTTGGGGCTGCTCGGCCGCCCCCAAGCCGGCGCTCCCCGCATGTCGGGCCGGGAGCCGGTGGGTGCCGGTGCCTCCTCCACCGATGGCTCCAGAGGATGACAGGGCTGGGCAAGGCGGAAGGCGCGCCCCCCGCACAGGGCCAGCCGCACGGTCGTTGGACGAGCATTGTGAGGAGGGTCTGACGAGCCC
>JAAXJP010000440.1 GCA_012269805.1 Rubrivirga sp. | reverse complement strand
GCTCGCGTGGACGAACGGTCCCGTCCGAGGGACGAACGCCCGACCCCGCCCACCTCGGCGCCGAGGCGGGACAACACGGCAGGGCGCCCTACTTCCTCTTAAAGCTCAACGTCAGCGGCACGCCCTCGAACCCGAACGCCTCGCGGAGCCGGTTCTCGAGGTACCGCCGGTAGCTCTCCTTCACGCCCTGCGGGTGGTTGCAGAAGAACGCGAACACGGGCGGCTCGTCGCGGACCTGGCTCGCGTACTTGATCTTGATGTACTGGCCGTTCAGGCTCGGCGGCGGCTGGCGGCGGACGGCCATCTCGACGACCTCGTTGAGCTTCGCCGTCTGGACCCGCTTCCGGCGCTCGTCGAACACCTTCAGCGCGACCTCGAGCACCTTCTCCGCCCGCTGGCCCGTCAGCGCCGAGGCGAACACGATGGGGACGAAGTCGATGAGCCCCATCCGCTCGCGGATGGCGCGGTCGAGGTCGCGGGCCGTGTTCGTCTCCTTCTCGACGAGGTCCCACTTGTTGACGACGATGACCATCCCCTTCTTCATCGCCTCGGCCTCGCGGAGCACGCGGGCGTCCTGGCTCTCGAGCCCCCGCTCGCCGTCGATGAGCACGACGGCCACGTCGCACGACTGGAGCGCGCGCTCGGTCCGGAGCGTCGAGTAGAACTCGACGTTCTCGCGCACGCGGGCCTTTTTGCGGAGGCCGGCCGTGTCGACGAGGACCACGTCGCGGGCGTCCTCGCCCTCCCCGACCGTGAGGCGGGCGTCGACGGCGTCGCGGGTGGTCCCCGCCACCTCGGTCACGATCGAGCGCGTCCGGCCGAGGAGCCGGTTCGCGAGCGACGACTTGCCCACGTTGGGCCGGCCGAGGAACGCGATGCGCGGGACGTCCGGCTCGTCGATCCGCTCCGGCTCCTCCGGCAGCGCGGCCACGACGGCGTCGAGGAAGTCGCCCGTCCCGGTCCCGTTGACGGCGCTGAGGGGGAACATCTGCTCGAACCCGAGGCCCCAGAACTCGGCCGCGTCGAGCGCGCGGGTCGACGTGTCGGCCTTGTTGGCGACGACGATCACCGGCTGCTCGGCCCGGCGGAGCAGGCCGGCCACCTCAGCGTCGAGGTCGGAGATCCCGGTCGTCGTGTCGACGACGAACAGGATGACGTCGGCCTCCTCGAGCGTGAGCATGACCTGCTCGCGGATGGCCGCGTCGAACCGCTCGGCCGAGCGCGGGACGAGCCCGCCGGTGTCGACGAGGTCGAACGTCCGGCCGGTCCATTCGACGGTCCCGAACAGGCGGTCGCGCGTGACGCCGGGCTGGTCGTCGACGATGGCGCGGCGCTCTTCGGTGAGCCGGTTGAACAGGGTCGACTTGCCCACGTTGGGGCGGCCGACGATCGCGACGAGGGCCATGGGGAGCGGGGGTGCGGCCCACCAAGCTAGGGAGGCCGGGGCCCGATGACCTCCGCGGGCCCTTCGCGGCGGACCGGGCCGCCTCAGCGCCGAGACGGAGGGGAGGGCGTTACTCCCTGGGCGCGAGTCGCGACCTCTAAGTACCCTCTCATTCCGTCGCACGTCCCGATGCACCGTTCGCTTCTCCTCGCCCTCCTCTGTCTCGTGGCCGTCGGCACGTCGGCCCAACCGTCAGACCGCGCGGCGTTTACGGTCGAGGTCCAGTCGCCCGACGGCGAGCCGCTGCCCGGCGCGTCGGTGATGCTCGGCGACCGGGGCGCGGCGGCCGACGCGGACGGGCGGGCCACGTTCGAGAACGTCCTCCCGGGCCGGTACCCGCTCCGCGTCTCGTTTATCGGCCGGCCGACGCGCGAGATCGCCGCGGTCCTCGACACGCCCGGGCCGTGGGGCCTCATCGTCGAGATGGTCGACACGACGACGCGGCTCTACGACGTGGTCGTGGAGGGTCGCGACCTCCGCCGCTCCCGTCTCGCGGCCGACGGGTTCTTCGAGCGCCAGGCGCTCGGCGGCGGCACGATCCTCGACGCCGAGGACATCGCTCACCGAGGCCCGCTCCACCTCGCCGACCTCCTCCGGGGCGGCATCCTCGGGGTCCGCGTCCGCGACGGCGACTTCGGGCCGGTCGCCACGTCGTGGCGGAGCGGCTGCAAAATGGACGTCTACCTCGACGGCGTGTATTCGTCGATCTTGACGGAGAGCCTCGACGCGTTCTCGGCCCAGGGCCTCGTCGCCGTCGAGGTGTACCGGGGCGCCACCCAGATCCCGCTCCGCTACCGCCGCCTCGCCGGGACGGCCGGCGGCGGCCGGAGCGGCTGCGGCGTCGTCCTGGCCTGGACCGAATTCAGCATCGCCCCCGACTCCGACACGTGAACCGCACGCTCCTCCTCCCTCTCGCTCTTCTCCTCGCGCTCGGCGCGACGGCCCAGGACGGGTCCGACTCGGACTTTATCGTCGGCGTCCAGACGGCGACCGGCGAGCCCATCGCGGGCGCGACGGTCCTCGTCGGCGAGCGCGGGGCCTCGACCAACGCCGACGGCGAGGCGACCCTCCGCGACCTCGCGCCGGGCCGCTACCGGGTCCAGGTCTCGTTCCTCGGCTACGAGACGCGGACGCTGGCGGCGCGCCTCGACGCGCCCGGCCCGTGGGGCCTCATCGTCGAGCTCGACGAGGGCGCCCTCGGGTTGGCCGAGGTCGTCGTCGAGGCCCGCGACCTCAGCCGGTCGCGCCTCGCGGCCGACGGGTTCTTCGACCGGCTCGACCTCGGGCTCGGCCGGGTCCTCACGCGGGAGGAGATCGAGCGGAAGGCGCCGATCCGCCTCGGCGACGCGCTGACGGGCCTCCTCGGCGTCCGGATCGTGACGAACAGCGTGAGCGCGCCCGGCGATGTGCCCGGCCGCACGGCCGTCGCCACGCGGCGCGGCGTCGAGTGCCGGATGGCCGTCTACCTCGACGGCGCGTACTCGCCGTTTCTGACGCAGGACGTCGACGCCATCACGGCGCAGGACGTGGTCGCCATCGAGGTGTACCGGGGCCCGACGCAGATCCCGACGTTCTACAACCAGCTCGGCCGGGGCGAGGGCTGCGGCGTGATCCTCGTGTGGACGTCGAACAGCCTCTCGAGCGCGCAGTAGCCCCGCTCCTCTCGGCGCCGAGGCGGGGACACCCAGGCGTAGGACGAGGCCGGACCGATCGGTCCCGGCGGTCTAACATTCTGCGGAGGACGGAATATGGAGCGGCCACGGCGCGTCCTACGAGCCCACGCCGCCCCGCCATGCGCCGCCTCCTGTTCGCCCTCGCCCTCCCCGCCGTCGTCCTCGCGACGCTCGCCGCCGGGTGCGGCACGTCCGACCCGCTCCCCGCCGCCGGCCCCACCGTCGGGACCGCGGCGCCGGCCTCGGCGGACACGGTCGTGTTCGCCGGCGGGTGCTTCTGGTGCATGGAGAAGCCGTTCGAGGAGCTCGACGGCGTCTACGCCGTGACGTCCGGGTTCGCCGGCGGCGACACGCCGAACCCGACTTACGACGAGGTCGCGAGCAAGCGGACCACCCACTACGAGGTCGTCGAGGTCGTCTTCGACCCGAGCGTCGTCCCGTACGACACGCTCCTCCAGGTCTACTGGCACAACGTGGACCCGCTCGACGACGGCGGCCAGTTCTGCGACCGCGGCAGCCCGTACCGCCCGGCCATCTTCGCCGGCACGCCCGCGGAGCGCGCGGCGGCCGAGGCCACGAAGGCCCAACTCGCGGAGCGGTTCGGCGAGGAGATCCGCGTCCCGGTTCTCGACGACGCGCCGTTCTACGCCGCCGAGGCCTACCACCAGGACTTCTACCGGACGAACCCCGGCCACTACCAGCGCTACCGGACGGGGTGCCGCCGCGACGCCCGGCTCCAGGAGCTCTGGGGCGACGCGGCCGGCCACCTCGGGCCCGCGCTCTAAGCCATGAAGACGCTCACGCTCTCCCTCCTCGCCGTCGGCGGCCTCGTCCTGATCGGGGCCGTCTTTCTCCGCCCCATCGCGGCCCCCGAGGCCGCCCCCGTCGACATGTCCGACGCCGCCCTCAAGGAGCGCCTCACGCGCATGCAGTACTACGTCACGCAGAAGGACGGCACCGAGCCGCCCTACACGAACGCGTACTGGAACACCACCGAGCCCGGCCTCTACGTCGACGTCGTCGACGGGGCGCCCCTCTTCGCCTCGACGACGAAGTACAAGTCGGGCACCGGCTGGCCCAGCTTCTGGGCGCCGATCGACGAGGACGCCGTCACGACGAAGGAGGACAAGTCGCTGTTCATGACGCGGACGGAGGTCCGTACGACGGGCTCCGACATCCACCTCGGGCACGTGTTCGAGGACGGCCCCGAGCCGACCGGCCTCCGGTACTGCATGAACTCGGCCGCGCTCCGGTTCGTCCCCCTCGAGGACCTCGAGGCCGAGGGCTACGGCGAGTACGCCCCGCTCTTCGAGGACGCCGCCGACCCGAACGCCTAGCCCGGCCCCGCCCGCCTCGGCCGGTCTGCCGAGGCGGGCCCACCCGACGCCCGATGATCCGTCGCCTCCCGCTCCTCGCCCTCCTCGTGGCCGCGCTCGGCGCCGCCGCCCAGCCGCCGCCCGCCGACTGGCGGAAGCCATCGGACGCCGAGCTCCGCCGCCAGCTGAGCGACCTCGAGTACCGCGTCACGCAGCTCGACGCGACCGAGCGCGCCGGGACGAGCCCGCTCGACGGCGAGCGCCGCGACGGGATCTACGTCGACGTCGTCTCGGGCGAGGCGCTCTTCTCGTCGAAGGACAAGTTCGACTCGGGCACCGGCTGGCCCAGCTTCGTCCGCCCGATCTCCCCCCGCGCCGTGACCGAGCACGTCGACCGGTCGCTGGGCGTCGCCCGGACCGAGATCCGCTCGGCCGTCGCCGACAGCCACCTCGGCCACGTCTTCCGCGACGGGCCCCGGCCGACGGGCCTCCGGTACTGCATGAACGGGGCGGCCCTCCGCTTTATCCCGGCCGACCGGCTCCGGGCCGAGGGCTACGGCCGCTACGCCGGCATTTTTGGACGGTAACCGACTCCGTCCGCCTCGGCGTCGAGGCGGGCCTACTCGGCCCCGTAGAGGCCCGCGTAGATCGCACGGTTGCGGGTCAGGACCTTGACGTAGTCGCGCGTCTCGCGGAACGGGATCCGCTCGGTGAAGAGCGCGTCGCGGCCGAACTCCGGGAACGCCCGCCACCGGTCGACCTGGTGCGGCCCGGCGTTGTACGCTCCAAAGACGGCCGGGAGCGCGCCGTCGTAGGCCTCGGCCTGCTGCCCGACGTACCGCGTGCCGAGGTGGACGTTGACCTCGGGGAGGTACAGCAGCTCGGGGTCCCACTCTTCGATCCCGACCTCGGCCGCGAGCGTCCGCCCCGTGGCCGGCATGAGCTGCATGAGCCCCCGCGCGCCGACGTACGACGTGGCCCGCTCCGAGAACTGCGACTCCTGCCGGATGAGCGCCGCCGCCACGAACGGGTCGACGCCGCTCGCCTCGGCCTCGGCCGCGATCATCCGGCGGTGCGGGAACGGGTAGAGGATGCGGAGCCGCCGCGCGTTCGTCCCCCCGCCGAGCCCCTGCCCGATGAGGATGGCGCGCCGGCCGTACCCGCGCGCGATGAGCGCCTCGGCGAGCGCGTACTGGTCGGCCTGCCCGCCGCCGACCGCCCGGACGGCGCGGTCCAGCTCGGCCTCGGCCGCGTCGGGGAAGCCCGCCTCGCGGAGCCCGTCGACGCCCCGGAGCGCCGCGTCCACCCGCGCGGCGGCGGCCGGATCGTCGGGCGGCGAGGCGCCGAGCGGGAGTGGCCAGAACGGCTCGCCGAGCGCCTCGCTGGCGAGGAGGGCGTAGTACGAGTCGCGCTCGCGGCGGAGCACGTCGCGGAACCGCTCGGCCGCCGCGTCGGCGTCGCCGGCCTCGGCGTGAGCGCGGCCGGCCCAGTACCGGGCGCGGAGGCCATGCGCGTCGCCACGATAGCCGTCCCACAGCGCGGCGGCCTCGGCGAAATCCCCGGTCAGGAACGCCTGTCCGGCGCGTCGCATCCGCGCGAGGCCGGCCCAGCGCGTGCCCGGGTGCTCGGACTCGACGCGCCGGTAGAGCTCCAGGGCGGCGTCGACGTCGCCGCCCTGGTGGAGCGCGTCGGCGGCGAAGTAGAGGTTGGGCGCGGGGTCGGCCTCGGCGAGAGCGAGGTAGACCGCGGCGGCCCGGTCGGCGCGGCCCATCCGGCTGAGCGTGCCGGCCCACAGCTCACGGGCGTCGGTCCGGTCGCGGATCGGGGCCAGCGTCGCCTCGACCTCGCCGTAGCGCTGGGCGTCGAAGAGCGCGTCGGCGGCCTCGTAGCGGACGTCGGCCCGCTCGGCGGGCGTGCCCTGCTCGGCGGCGAGCCACCGGCGGAAGGCGTCGGCGGCCTCGGCGTTGAGGCCGAGCGCGCGGTCGGTACGCGCGAGGGCCAGCCAGTCCTCCGGCGCCGGGGCGCCCTCGCGGAGGCGGGCGGCGGCCCCGCGGGCGGCGGCGCTGCTCGGCTCCGCCTCGATGGCCGCGCGGAAGAGCGCGCGGGCCGCGTCGGAGTCGCCGGCCTCCGCCGCCAGCCGGCCGGCCGTGAGCGCGAACGCCGCGCGGGCCGCGTCGGAGCCGGCCTGGGCGCGGGCCCGACCGGCCAGCTGCCGGGCGGCGTCGAGGTCGCCGGCCTGCCGCGCCGCTTCGATCCGCGCCGCCCACGCCCGCCGGCCGAGCGCGCCGCTCGAGAGCCCACTCGTGAGCGCCTCGACCCGCTCGGTGGCGCCGTCCTGGGCGAGCGCCTCGGCCCTCAACACGGCCCACCAGTCGGACGAGACGCCCGGCACGTCGGCCCGCGCGCCCCCACCCGCCTCGGGGTCGAGCCGGGCCAGGACGAGCGCCCGCCGCAGCCGCGCGGCGTCCCGCTCGACGGCGAACCGGGCCGAGTCCGACGCGGCGAGGAACGCGTCGTAGCCGGCGCGGGCGGCGTCGAGGTCCCCGGCCTCGTCGTCGGCGCGGGCGAGGAGGTAGCGGCCCCGGCCGCCGTCGAGCGAGTCGAGCCCGTCGGCCTCGTCGAGGAGCGCGTGGACCCGCGCCCAGTCGCCGGCCCCGGCCTCGGCGCGGGCGGCGAGCAGGCGGGCCTCGGCGTCGAGGCCGGCGGGGTCGTCGGTGAGCGGCCGCAGCAGGCGGGCCGCGCTCCACGGGCGGTCGGACTGGAGGAGCGCCTCGGCCTGGGCGCGCACGTCGGCGCCGAGCGCCGGCGCGGCGGGTCCGCCCGCGCCGTCGGGGCCGCAGCCGGCGGGGAGGGCGGTGAGGGCGGCGAGGAGGCCGAGCAGAAGACCGAGGCGGGGGAGGTCGGGTCGCATGGGGTGCGAATGCCGCCCGCCGCCGGACGGTTGCATGGCCGCCGCTCCGGTCCGCAGCTCAGGCCGTCCCGGGGCCTCTCCCCTGCCGGACCCGCGCCGACGAGCTCGGGTAGGCGCTCGGCACCGCACCGCCCCCCAATGACGCCCCTCGAGATCCTCCGCCAGCGGACGCGCCGGCTCACCGACCACGACACGGACGACGGCGCCGACTACGTCCTGTGCTGGCTGATGCAGGCGCTCCGGGCCGAGGAGAACCCGACGCTCGACGCGGCCATCGCGCTCGGCAACACGCTCGACAAGCCGGTCGTCGTGCTCCACGCGATTGAGAACCGCTACCCGTACGCCTCGCACCGCCTCCACCGATTCATCCTCGAGGCGTCGCAGGAGTTGGAGGCCGGCGTCGACGGGCGCGGGCTCCGGTTCGCCCGGTGGGTCCGGCGCGAGGGCGAGTCCGAGGTCGACCTCGTCGCCCGGCTGGCGGCCCGGGCCGCGGCCGTCGTGGTCGACGACGTCCCGACGTTCGTGACGCGCGAGTACGCGGACGGGCTGGCTGAGCGCCTCGACCGGGCCGTCCTCGCCGTCGACGCGTGCTGCGCCGTGCCGATGCGGGCGTTCGACCGCCACCTCGGGTCCACGAAGGCGTTCCGCTCCGCCCACACGCCGCTCCGCGACGTGCACCTCGCGGCCGATCTGAGGCAGGACCCCGCCGTCTCGCGCTACGACGGCGACCTCGCGCTCGACTCCGAGGAGATCCTCGACCTCGACGGCACTGGCCTCGACGACCTCATTGCCGAATGCGGCGTCGACCTGAGCGTCCCACCGCCCGACGGGTGGCACGGTGGGCGGAGCGCGGCCCTCAGCCGGCTCGGCCACGCGGTCGACGAGGTCCTGGAGCGCTACAAGTGGACGCGCAACAACCCGGCCGCCGACGGCTCGGCGCGGATCTCGCCGTGGATGCACTTTGGCGTGCTGTCGCCCCGCGAGGTGGCCCGCGCCTCACTCGACGCGGAGGCGGCCGGCGACCTCCACCCGGCGGCCCGCTACAAATTCCTCGACGAGCTCCTGACGTGGCGCGAGTTCTACCACCACCAGTGCCTCTGGATGGACGGCTGGTCGCGCTTCGACGGCCTCCCCTCGAAGGCGAAACAGACGCTCCGCGCCCACGCCGACGACGAGCGCCCGACCCTCTACTCGCTCGACGAGCTAGCCCACGGCGAGACGGATGACAAAACGTGGAACGCCGCCCAGAAGCAGTTCGCCATCGACGGGTGGATGAACAACAACCTCCGGATGTACTGGGTGGCGCAGATCCTCCAGTGGCGCCCGACGCCGGAGGACGCCTTCGCGACGGCGTGCTATTTGAATGACCGCTTCAGCCTCGACGGCCGGGACGCCTCGACGTATGGCGGCGTCCGGTCGGGCTTCGGGGAGTCCCGGCCGTGGACCGAGCGGCCGGTCTACGGAACGGTCGCGGGCAAGACGAGCGCGGCCCTCATGAAGCGCGACGGCGTGCCCGCGTGGATCGACGAGCAGGCCGCGCGCGAGGTCCCGACCCGCGCCGCGATCGCGGAGGACCCACCGCCGGAGTTCGACCGCTACCGCTGAGCCCCTCCGCCTCGACGCCGAGGCGGGCCTAGCCGGCGCGGGCCGCTTCGTACCGCGCGCGGTGTGCCCGGAGGTGCGCGGGGTCGAGCGGGTGATCCGGACGCACGCGGAGTCGGCCCGGCAGCCCCAGAAGCGACAGGTCATCGGCGACGGCGACCGCGTAGAGGTCGAACGCGGCGTGGTGTGTCGGGCAGAGACACAGCACGTTCCCGAGGTCGTCGGGGCCGTCGTGCGGCCGGCCGAGCGGCGTGACATGAGCGGCCTCGGCGTACGGCCCGGTCGGCGTCTCGACGCGCGCACCGCAGACTTGGCAACGAAAGTCGTAGAGTCGCTTGACTTCCCGCGTGACGGCCGTGTCCCGGACGATCCGGGAGACGATGACGTCCCGACGCCCGGGGCGGTGGGAGCCGAATAAACCGGGCGACTCCGCGACTCGACCGGTCGGCTCGTCGTCCAGCCGCTCGAGGCGAAAGCGCCAGATGCGGAAGCCGTCCTCTCCGACGTACGGCCAATAGTCGGCCACGCGGTACAGGCCGTCGTAGCGGTAACCCGCCGCCGGGCCGTCGCGGACGTCAGGATGACTCCCCCGGATCACGCGGACCGGGAGCCCCCGCCGGAGGTTTTCGACGAGCGCCCGGTTGGCCCGCGTCAGCGTCTGGTCCGCGACCTGCCGGCCCGACGCACGGTCGT
>JAAXJP010000014.1 GCA_012269805.1 Rubrivirga sp. | reverse complement strand
CGGCCGCGCGCGCGGCCCACGCCCGCGCCGCTCGCGCCTTCCGGGACCGCCTCGACGCGCTCGACACCGCCGCGCTCCGTGGCGAGGACGCCATCACCGCCGACATCCTCGGGCGCCTCCTCGACGACGACCTCGCGGCCCACCGCTTCGGCGCCCACCGCCTCCCGCTCACGTCCACCGACGGCCCCCACGTCGCGCTCACGCGGCTCCCCTCGCAGACGACCGTCGAGGACGCTGACGACGCCGAGGCGTACCTGGCTCGCCTCGGCGCCTGGCCCGCCTACGTCGACGCCCTCGTCGCCGACCTCCGCGAGGGGGTCGAGACCGGGGCCACGCTCCCCGCCGCCGCCCTCGCGGGCGTCCCGGCCGCCGTCGAGGCCCACGTCGTCGACGACCCCGAGGCCAGCGTGTTCTGGGCCCCCTTCGACCGACTCCCCGACGCGATCCCCGAGGCCGAGCGCGAGCGGCTCCGCGACGACGCCCGCCGCACCATCGCCGACGCCCTCGTCCCCGGCTACGCCGCCCTTCTCGCCTTCCTCCGCGACGAGTACGTCCCCGCCGCCCGCACCACCGTCGGCGCCTCGGACCTCCCCGACGGCGAGGCCTACTACCGATGGCGCGTCCGCCACTTCACCACGACGGACGCCTCCCCGGCCGAGATCCACGCGCTCGGCCTCGCCGAGGTCGCCCGGATCCGGGCCGAGATGGAGGCGGTCGTCGAGGAGACGGGCTTCGAGGGCTCGTTCGACGCGTTCCTCACGTTCCTCCGCACGGCCCCGCAGTTCACGCCGGCCTCGCCCGAGGCGCTCCTCCAGGAGGGGGCCTGGATCGCCATGCGGATGAACGCCCACCTCCCGCGCCTCTTCGGCCGGCTCCCGCGCCTCCCGTACACCGTCGAGCCCGTCCCGGACCACCTCGCGCCGACCTTCACGGCGGGGTATTACCTCGAGCCCCCTGCCAGCGGCCGCGTCCCGGGCGTCTACTGGCTCAATACCTACGACCTCCCCAGCCGGCCCACGTGGGCCCTGGAGGCGCTCACGTTCCACGAGGCGGTCCCGGGCCACCACCTCCAGATCGCGCTCGCCCAGGAGCTCGACCACCTCCCGGCCTTCCGCCGCGCCCTCGTCCTCACGGCCTACGAGGAGGGGTGGGGGCTCTACGCCGAGCGGCTCGGCTACGAGGCCGGGTTCTACACCGACCCCTACCCCCGCTTTGGACAGCTCGTCTACGAGATGTGGCGGGCCTGCCGCCTCGTCGTCGACACGGGCATCCACGCGTTCGGCTGGAGCCGCCAGCGGGCCATCGACTACATGACCGAGCACACGGCCCTCTCTGCCCACGAGATCGAGACCGAGATCGACCGTTACATCGGCTGGCCCGGGCAGGCCCTCGGCTACAAGATGGGCGAGCTCACCATCCGTCGGCTCCGCGCCGAGGCCGAGGGCGCGCGCGGCGGCCGGGTCGCCGTCCGCGCCTTCCACGACGAGGTCCTCGGCCACGGCGAGCTCCCGATGGCCACGCTCGAGGCCGTCGTCCGCGGTCACGTCGCCGACCGCCTCGCCGAGTGACCCCCGCCGCGATCCCCATCCCGATGCGCCGCCTCGCCGCGCTCCTCGTCCTCGCCGCCCTCGCGCTCCCGGCGGCCGCGCAGACCGACCTCGCCGACCGCCTCGCCCGCGCCCTCCCCGACGCCCGGGTCGAGGAGATCGCGGCCGACCCGCCGTTCTCGCGCGCCTTCGAGATCCGGCTCCGCCAGCCGGTCGATCACGAGTCCCCCGGAGGGGACGCCTTCGAGCAACGGGCCTTCCTCTTCCACCGGGGCGCCGACCGGCCCCTCGTCCTCGAAACGCACGGCTACGCCGTCGGGCCCCGCTCGCGGAACGACCTCGGCGAGGTCCGCGGGGCCAACCACCTCCTCGGCGAGCACCGCTACTCCGGCGAGTCGGTCCCCCCGGGGCGGCCCTGGCGCCACCTCACGCTCCGCCAGGCCGCCGCCGACTACCACCGGATCGCCGGCCTCTTCCGCCCGCTCTACCCCGGCCCCTGGGTGAGCACCGGCCGGAGCAAGGGGGGCGAGACGGCCCTCGCCTACCGACGCCACTACCCCGACGATGTCCGCGCGACCGTCGCCTACGTCGCCCCGCTCATCCTGGCCCGCGAGGACCCCCGCATCGACCGGTTCCTCGAACGGGCGGGCGGGGAGGCCTGCCAGGACCGCCTCGCCGCCTTCCAGCGGGCGGCCCTCACCCGACGCCGCGAGCTCGTCCCCCTCCTCCAGGCCCACGCCGACTCCACCGGCGCCGCGTTCTCCATCGGGTGGGAGGCCGCCCTCGAGTACGCCGTCCTCGAGTCGCCCTTCTCGTTCTGGCAGTGGAC